>JBGUET010000005.1:0-24960 GCA_041821225.1 Sedimentibacter sp. | reverse complement strand
CAATTGAGTTTGTTTTTCTGACAATTTGCTAAATTGCTTTTGTCTAGTTAGTGATATTTTTTCTAGCCAAGCTCTACCTTCCTTAACCGTAAGAGGGTAAATATTCTGCTCACTTGTTTTTACATACTTTGAAACTTCATCACATATTCTGATGGAAGAGGGCATAGCATCTATCATTTCATGTTTTAGTCCCATTATTGTTCTGCCTACTTGTCTGGGTTCATCGTCAACTAGGATAGAGCCTTTGTCCATTACTATAATTCTATCGCTCATGGGAAAAACTTCTTCAAGCCTGTGTTCTGATAATATAATAGTTGTTCCAATATCATTATTTATTTTTTTAATAGTTTCAAGAAAGTCATTTGCTGCTATTGGATCAAGTTGCGATGTTGGTTCATCAAGTATAAGAACATCTGGCTGCATTGCCATTATGGCTGCAAGGTTTAAAATCTGCTTTTGACCTCCTGAAAGTTCAGATACGTTTTTCATGAACCAATTTTGTATGCCGAAAAAACTTGCCATTTCGGCAACTCTCAATCGTATTTTCTTGTTGTCATATCCAAGGCTTTCAAGTCCAAAAGCTAGCTCATGCCACACTTTATCTGTAACTATTTGATTGTCAGGGTTCTGTAAAACATATCCTATTTTTGAAGCCTGAGTTCTTTTGTCAACATCAATAAGATGTTTTCCTTCAAATAATATTTTTCCTTCGCTTTTTCCATATGGTGTGAGGCTTGTTTTTAGATGCCTTAACAATGTGCTTTTCCCGCAACCACTTTTGCCACACACAGTTACAAACTCTCCATGGTTTATTGAAATATTTATATTGTTAAGGGCAAGCCTGGATTTTTCTGGATAGATAAAGCTTAAGCCTGTAATTTTAAATATTTCCATTTTAATACCTCCATGATGTCAATAATTATTGGTATAAAACAAAGCAACAAGTAGCATGCATAGACAAACATGCTTGTAACTGATAGATCAGCTAATTTTACAGTAGGATAAAATTTTATGTAAGTATGGCCAGCACCTATGCCATATAATAATGCCGCATTGAGAATTACTATAATTATAGTTACCACTCTGTCACGGCTGTCAAATCTGAAATTAGAAAAGCTTGTTCTTCCTTTTAGACCGTAGCCTCGAGCATTCATGCTATCTGCTGTATCAATACCATTTTCTAGAGCCCATGTAAGCATAATGGATAATATTTTAAGGCCGTTTTTAGCTCGTTCTATAATATTTCCATTAGATGTACTGCGACCGATGCACTTTTGGGCATTGGATATTACTTTTATCTGAGCCTTGTATTTTGGCACAAAACGCAACACCATAGACAATATTAGCGACATACCTGGTATAATGCGTCCAAATAAATATATGAATTTGTCAGATGTTAACACTGCGTTGTAACAACTGAACCATATTATTACAGATACAAGCATCAATGCTGATGCAGCACCATAGGCTACAGACTCTAAGGTAAGAGGATTGCCATTGTAAAAATATGCAAGAATTGTTGCTCCCTCATGAACGAATAATGGATTAAATACTGCTGCTATTAGCATCATTGGTATCATGTATAGCAAATTGAATTTAACTGCCCTGTGGCCATTTAACATTATGGAATAGGTAAAGGAACTAAAAAATGATATGCATAGAATCACAGGGTGCATTATGAATATGGTGATGCTTATGACAGCTATAAAATATATTAAATTGACAAAGGGATGATATGTTCCAAATGCGTCTGTGTTTTTCATTGCTATTCTCCCACTTCTGCATTCATAGATTCTCCGCCTACATCTCTTCCTAAATCGCAGGTATACTGCCACTGGATGTTGTCCCCATCAGTTAACTTGTAGCGGCTGCTTCCATAGTTTGGAGACCAGCCATTTACTTTGTATACCCATCCGCTTAATTCTCCACAATCTAATTCATACAAGTTGCCAATACCTTCAATATAGTTGGAATTGTATATAGGTGTCATAGTAAATTCCATGTGTATTTTATTCTTCTTCATTTCCCTTAATAATACATTGAATACCGTTTCACCTTCATAAAAAACCACTTCTTGTTCTTTAAATATTATACCGTCTTCAGGTATGATATCTTTTTTCTCTTGGCTTAATTTATCTAGATTGTCTAGAACCGTATTACAGGATACAGACAAAGTGCATTTAAGTTCTTTTTCTTTTTCTACTTTTACATCCTGCCATTCCACAGGCAACGGTTTACCATCTAAAACAGGCTCTGTGTTGAAATTATCAAGCTCTGCATTCGTATTTGAATTTAAAGTGTCCTGACCTTTGTCGCTGTTTGGCGTTGACTTGCCCTCTAAATTATTTGAAGTATCATTCTCACCTGAGGCCGTAGCTACATCTTCTGGATTAACTTCAGGGTTGCTTTCAATAGTTTTGTCTTCAATAGCATTATCCACTTGAGTTAAATCTGATTCTTCATCTTCTGTAACGGTTGTTTCGGCTTTATCTAATTTTTCTTGGGTGAGTTCTGTTTCGGATAACTTGTTTTTCGCATTTTCCTTCGTAACCTGAAAGACAAGTGACAAGCATATAACCAAAAGTATACATCCAAGACTTAACCAAATTTTCTTATTTTTCATTTAGTAGTTCCCTTCATTTAATCTTTGAGCATTCTATATACCATTCCTGCTATTTCACTGCGAGATGCATCTCTTTTAGGGTATATATTCATTTCTTCATCAGGTATGTAACCATTCTTAATACAAGAAGCCATTGCTTCCATACTCCAGTCGTCACATTCCACATAATCCACAAATTGGCACAATGTATTGATTATTTCTGCATTGTCCACAGATGTGTCAATTCCTAAAATCTTGGCAGCTCTTGCAACCATTAGGGCTGCTTCCTGCCTTGTAATATAGTTAGCTGGTCTAAATGTACCATCTTCATATCCAAGTACTATTTTCGCAGATTGTACGGCACCTACATATCCAGAAAACCAATTTTCATCAGCTACATCAGAAAATGAATTTGTTTTAACTTCTTCAAGACTAAGTGCCCGTGATATAAGTGCAGCAAATTGTGCTCTGGTTATATTATCTTCAGGTGCAAACAAAGTTTCTGTCATTCCTTTTATTATTCCTTCACCATTAAGATAAATGATAGATTCTTTTTCAGTGTCCTGCTCTATGTCAGTAAATTTATTTTCATATGCTGTTTGAGTTGATGTTGTATCATTTGTTTGATTGTTATCATCATATTTCTTTTCAACATCACTCATGTTATAAAGAGATGGCTTCCCTTTTAATAATCTATCATATGCTACCAAGGCATGAAATCCCTGGATTGTTGCCAAACCGTCAACACTTGTTTTTTCCGTGTGCATGAAACCGCCGGATGATACATAAAAATTATTTATAATGTTTGATAAAACATTGTTGCTTGTTTGTTTAACAAACATTACATCAGTTTGAGGATTGATACCAAGTGAACACAGAGCTACTATAACTTGTGAATCACTTTCTGAATTTTTAGTTTCCCATGATTCGTATCCACCATTATTTTGTTGAGCAGTTGAAAGCCAAGTAAGTCCACGTTCAACGGAAACTTCAACATTTGGTAGACCATTATATTTAGCAAGGGCCTGCATAACCATGGCTGTTACGTCTGGGTCTGGGGTTGTTTCTCCCATTGACCATCCACCACCAATTATTTCACGAGACAAAATATAATTTATTAATTTTTCACGGGTAGTTATATTAGAGATATTATCCACTTGAGGAATTTCATAATCACAGGCATCAATAGCTAGGAGAGCCCATACAGCACCATTTATTCCTTGAGCCACAACATTATTGAAATCTGCAAGTTTTTCTAAAAGGTTATATCCAACTATATTTGTGGGGTCCTTTCCAATAGCAGACAAGGCTAGTATAGCACCTGAATAATCAGAATACATTCTTTCATTTAGAACACCAGATTTATCTTCTAACAATTGCTCTAGATTTGTATAATATTTTTCGTAATATTCAGAGTCAACACTAACTTCAGAACGGGCAAGCCCTAAAATAGCCCAAGGGCTATTATAGCTTTTAGAACTATTAATAATATATTGAGATGTTTTGTCGATTACGTCATCAACAGAAAAATTCAATTTTGTAGTTGTTGCTCCATATGCAATAGGTGCAGTGTCTAACACCATTAAAATAGCAATTAAAAATGAAATTATTTTAATTTTGTAATGTTTTTTGTTATAATTCATGAAAATTCCTCCTAGTAACTAAATTTAAGGCGTATTTTTTATAAATATGCAATAAAAAAACTGTGACATTTAGCCACAGCCCGTATTTGCTGTAATATACAATAAGGAAACATTTGGTGTTTAAACCATTTAGTTTCTAAACCACTTCATCAATAACCCGTTAGAGTGATAAACATTTTATGCAGGTCTTCTGGCTTGCGCATTGACATTGCTTTCTCCTTCCCGAAAATTCAGTGGCTATGAAAACAACTACACGCTTACAGCGGCGGGACCGCACAGGATTTAAACCTGCTTCCCTTTTAACTATCTTTGGATTGCGCCTAGATAGAACATAAAACTAATATTAAATTATAATTAAAGTTATCATTATTAAGTGCATATGTCAACAGCTTTTTTAAAAGAATATTTGAATATTTGTTAACAAAATAGCGTTAGAGTGTATTTGCATTTAAGAAAATTAAGTATCATAAATTTAAAATTTATAGTATAATTTTAACAAATATTATAAGTAGATTTTATAGAATCATTTCGCTAATATAGGATATAATTCAAGAAAAAAATGAAATTTTAAGGTATCTAATATTAATTAGGGGGTTAAAAATGAAAAAGCTTATAGTGTGTCCTAAGACTTTTGGCAATACATATAAGGTGTGTGACTATATGTCTCGTGAGCTAGGCATAGAATTAAAGGTAATAAACAGCACCACCAAAATTAATTTAGAGGATTATGATGCAATAATAGTAGCATCAGGCATTTATGGCAATCATCCTCATAAGAATATTTCAAATTGGATAAATAATATTCAAAGTAGAAATATTAAGTCAAACGTTAAATTCTACACTTTCTTTACTTGGTTTGGGAGAGGCAAATCGGATGTGGATTGTTTTAATGAAATAAAAAATCTGTTAGAGCAGAAGAATATTAAATTAGAGGATAATTATATGAAATGCTTTGGTGGTGGAATGGGATTTGTTAGAAAATCTCATCCTAATCAAGATGATTACAATAATGTTATGCAATGGGCAAAAGAATTATAATTTTAGTTGTTTTGAAAATATTGAAGTAAAAAGATTGATGAAAAGTTGCATGAAATCATTGATTAAGATTAAAAAAAGGAGAGATTTATATGGATGAATTAAAGATAGAAAAATCCTTTAAATTGAAGAGAAATTTTTTTGATGAGGGTAATACAAGAAGCTACGAATTCAGAATAGAAAATTTGATAAAATTAAGAGAAATGATTAAAAAAAATGAAAAAGAAATTTTGGATGCTATTTACTTAGACCTTCATAAATCTCCATTTGAAGCTTTTGTTTCAGAAATAGGCATTACATATGAGGAAATAAATTATGCAATAAAACATCTAAAAAAATGGATGAAACCACAAAAAGTTAGCACACCCATTGTTTTGCAGCCATCTACTAGTCGCGTTTATTCTGAACCATTAGGAGTAACTCTAATAATCGCCCCTTGGAATTATCCGTTTTATTTGTTATTTGCACCTTTGATTGGAGCAATAGCAGCAGGAAATTGCGCAATGATTAAACCTTCTGACCAAACAAAACATACTAGTGATTTAGTTGCAAAGATTTTTGGTGAAACATTTCAAGAAGAATACATAAGTGTGGTTCAAGGGCCAGGAGCTATGGTAGGACCAATGCTTATAGAAAAGTTTAAATTTAACCACATTTTTTTTACAGGAAGTCAATTTGTAGGTAAGAAAATTGCATCCATGGCATCCCAACATTTAACACCTGTAACTCTAGAGCTTGGTGGTAAAAGTCCTGCAATTGTTCACAGTGATGCAAACATAGATATAGTTGCTAAAAGATTAACCTGGGCAAAATATTTTAATTCAGGACAAACTTGTGTGTGCCCTGATTATTTGCTAGTTCATGAAAGTATAAAAGATGAGTTTATAAATAAAATGAAATTCTATATTAAAGAATTTTACGGTGATAATCCAATTGAAAGTGAAAGTTTGGGTAGAATAGTAAATGAAAAAAGATTTGATGTATTAGAAAATTTTTTACATGAAGGAAATATAGTTGTAGGTGGGCAAAGCAATAAAAGCGTACTGTTTATATCACCTACCATAATAGATGGAATAAAACAAGATAGTAAAATAATGCAAGAAGAAATATTTGGTCCCATACTTCCTGTAATAACCTACAGAGACACAAAAGAAGTTGTAGATATAATAAAACAAAATCCATATCCCCTTTCATTGTATTTATATACAAATAATAAGGCATTAGAAAAATATATAATAGAAAAAATCGAATTTGGTGGTGGATGCGTAAATAATTGCATGGTGCACATCGCCAACACAAAACTACCTTTTGGGGGTGTTGGTAATAGTGGAATGGGAAAATATCATGGCAAAGATAGTTTTGATACATTCTCTCACAAAAAAAGTATTGTTAAAACTAGTGTATTGTTAGATCCTTCTTTAAGATATCCACCATATAGTGATAAAAAATTTAATATGGCTAAAAAATTCTATAAGTAGGCAGTAAGATAGTATAGCTTAAGGTGCCTTAGCAGTAACCCTTAGGGCTATGGAAATGAGTTATGAAATAGATAATCAATTGAAAAGGCTGCTGAAGTATTATAAGAAAAAACAAATAAATTATTTAGACCGCAGATAGAAATATCTGCGGTATTTTTTTGAAGGCAATGAACTTTTTTTATATTTGGATTTTATTGGAAGTATATAACATATTTCAGATTTGTAGCTATTTTAATATGTAAAATTTTTACAAAGAACATTGCATTTATTTGTAAAAAATTGTATAATAAGTAAATGAACAAAGCATCGTTTCAGCGTTTATCCTGTGTAAAAAAAGTAAACTTATATTTGCAAAAAACTCATCAGACATGATTACACTTCTTAACAATGTTTCTCATAAATCTCAAGGCAATTGTACATAAAATTTAATGTATCAAATTTTATTATTTCTATTATTTTTTCAATAATCGATTTATTACGATTCATATAAAGCTAAAAGAATGTTAAACCTGACTATTATGGTAACAAGACATGTAGCTGATTTTATCATATACAAATACGTGAAAACGTTTGATTAACAGCATTATTGTTAGAAGGGGGTAATAATGAAATGAAAGTAAAAAAGATACTCAGCATTATTTTAGTGTGCACAATGTTTTTAAGCTTGATGCCGACCAGTCAGTTTCAGGTGCAAGCAGCAGAAACAGAGGATTCAGAAGACAGCAATGTATTTAACGCGCTTGGATTTGACACATCACAAGCGCCGGATGGCTATGACCCGGATTCAACTGAAAATCCTTATGGCAAGGATTTGGTGACGGCAAATGAAGTGCTGGAAGCATTCATTTTGGATGACGGTGGTTACCGAATTGCTGGAAACAATAATTCTATAACAGCAGATGATATTTCTTCTGCAGCCTATAACGGTAGAACTTTTCCGGGTAGTTACCGTTCTATGGCAGCAGGTGATTTTGATGGTGACGGTCTTGCAGGAGAAATGGTCTACGTTGCAAATGACTCCAATGATATTAATGCTTTGGGTAATTTGAAGATGTACTTTATTGACAAGGGAGGAAACTCGTATGGACCAATTACACTGGTTGCTGGTAAAATTGGCCACTTTGCCGATGAGGGTGCAGGAGAACTTGACTGGAGAGGCATGTTGGAGATTACAACAGGCGATTTTGATGCAGATGGGTGTTCTGAAATTGCAGTATATGTTCCTGAATCTGGAAATGCAAGAGTAGATGTCTACAAATATAAAAAAACAGGCACGGCTGCTTCTACTGATTGGACTACAGCTTCTAACTGGTCATTAGTATGGAGCCATGCAGTAAGCAGCAGCACAGTTTCACCAAACGTTGTTTCTCTTTGTGCAGGAGATTTAAATCGTGACGGAATTGATGATTTGGCCATAAGCTACGGATATGTAAAAATAGGATTTAACGATATAGTCAATACTCCAAGCAGCGCTGTTGCCTTATTTGGAAGCAAGACTTCCATGCTGCAGACGAAACAGTCACTTTCTCTTGGAAGCGGTGAAATGTTGCGTGCTGCCTTTACTTATGGGGATGTTGATGGTGATGGAGCAAAGGAACTTGTATTAGGCGCTCAACCAGCAACTGATTATGCAGCTAATCGAAGACGAACTGTAGGCGTGTATGCCTATGACGGAGAGAATGTTGCTCTAATATACAGTTCTGTTATGGATGTGGTTTCAGGAGATTATGTAGAAGGAAAATGGCTTACTAATAATGGTTATGACGGAGAATACAAAAGCTCAGGGGTACTTGCCTGCAATATTGCGGTTGTTTCTCCTGAAGCTCTTGAAAGTAGCAGCACTATATACATATATCTTGACAGTGTGCTTTATTCCTATAACAGTGGTGCTTTTGAAATTGAAGCTGAGCTTGATGAAGCTGATATTGATGGAGATGGCACTGGAGATACAATTGATTGGTATAAAACTGGTACTGTTGAGATGGACGGGTATTGGGAATATGGTGCCATATCAGGGGATGTTGAAGGTCGTGGAGCAGATGCACTAATCTCTAACTTCATGGGACTTTCTAGCGACTTGAACAGCCCTACGTACAGAAGTACAAAGATAATGTTCAGCAAGGGCGGAAATCTCACAAAAGATGAAATCAGCGGAAATGGCACAGCTTGTTTTCCAAATACTGACAGCAACGATACGGTTCTCATGAGGTACACAGGGGAACATAGTATTGTGTACACAGATCCAAATGTTCTGGCAGTGATTTCTTCAGCTCCATATTTTCAGGATATTGCTGATTATGATGATTATTATTTGAGTTATCTTGAAACATCGTATGGACAGAGCACTGGGAGCGGAGGTTCAACCATTACAACGGTATCCTTTGATACTGGTGGTTATTATTCCCTTGATTATAAATTATTTCAGTTGGAAGCATCTGTAGGTTTTACTTTTGAATGGGAAAGAGAAAAATCTAAGATGACTGAGTATTCAGTGAGTTTCAATACTCCAGGAGGGGAGGATTCCGTTGCTTTTTATTCCATACCAACTGAAGTTTATGTTTATGAACTTTCTATACCTGATGGAGAAGGTGGATACACAACAGAAGAAACTGCAATAAAAATGCCTCATACGGCAGCTGTTCAAGTATTGAACCTTGATTATTATGAGTCAATAGCATCCAATTATGAGGAACTTCCGGAAATTTCAGGCAAGGTGCTCACTCATACGCTTGGGGACCCTTCTACCTATCCAAGTTCATCTGATGATTACAATGTTATTTCACAATATGACGGTGACTGGGCTGGACTAAGTTTCAGTGAAGGATCCATATCACAGGAAATAAGCATTACTGAAGAGGTATCTAACAGCTACAACTTTGGAGCATCTGCTTCCATAAGACTTGGGGGAGGCACTGAAGTAAACCAGGGTGGATGGTATTTGAATTTCAATGCAGGTGGAGGATATTCGGAAGTCAGTATTACCGGAACAACATTCAGCGGGACAATAAAAAACATGCCAGTTGATATGGAAACGTATGGATATTATTTTGCCTGGAAGCTGTTTTCCTATGCTTATACCTTAAATGAAGGAATTGATGATGAAGAATATTCTTTCCCTGTAATAAGCTACTTGGTAAAGGATGTGACATCTCCTCCAACCCTTCCCACAGATTTTGCACAGAATTATGATAAAACAACGGATTCACAGGTTGCCCTTACCTGGAGTTACAATAAGACTGCATCTTATTTCTCTGTTTATCGTTATTTCGATTTTCCTGAGGGTGGCGGAAGCTACTTAGTAGGGACGGTGTCTGCTAGTGATTATACAATTGAGTATGATTCTAATGGAAATGCATATAAATCATATTGTTTTATTGATGATGATTTGTCACCCTATACGGAATATCAGTACCAAATACAGGTTGAAAGAAACAAAGTGCCGCCTCGAAGCGGTATGTCAAGTATTTTGTCAGCAAAGACGAAGGCGTCTTCAGGGTATCCAGAACTAAGCATAACACCAACATTGCTGACAGTCTATCCTGATAAAGATGAAATTTTAATGGTTGACATTGCAAACATAACAGACTATACAGATAATACAGCCAAGTATCAGTGGCAAAAATTTGAAAATGGCATATGGTCAGATGTAGATGGAGCCACAAGTTCAGCACTTGTATTTTCCAAGGCTGGAGAAGATGATGCTGGTTCATATCGCTGCCGTGTAAATGTAATAACTAAGACTGACAATGCTGCCTACAGTGCCTATACAAACACAGCAACAGTAGGGTATTCTAAACGCAGCATAAATTTCAGTGAAATTTCAGCTGTTGATACTTCTATTGGAACGACATTGTCCGTGAATGTTAAAAATGCCCATTCCAATTCGGGGTCAATACCAACTGGTACGGTGATATTTTATTTAAATGCCAAAACAAGCAGCATTACCTACACATATTTTGCACAGCTAGATGCAACGGGAAAGGCAGAAGTTGATATAGACTCTCTACCTCAGGGTATTTATGAAATAAGCGGTTATTACTCAGGTAGCCGTGTATTCAAGTCTGGATACTCTGACAAAATTCAGTATATTTCAGGCATAGGAAATGGATTTTGGATGGAGATAGATGACTCTGCTACATATGGAGACACCGTATCTTATAAAGTTTATGAGATGAATAAGGACGAAAGTGGAGCACTGACTTTATTTGATGATGTTGTAATGAGCAACTGTGAAATTATTATAGATGACCAATTGTATACGGGTAATATATATGATTCTACTTTTGACAACAGCTTTTACGCAGGGGCTGTTGGAACCATAACTCTTCGTGTTTATTATGAAGATTCAGGTGTATCAAAGTACATAGATGAGCAAATAACCATACAAAAGCAAGATATTACTTTGAAAATTCCAAATGAAAGTGGAATTTTAAATGAGGAAGTCAATTCACAGCATATGTTGCCGTCTGTTTTGACTGGCAAAATTGCTGACTCTGATACATCAAGCTTTTATTCAAATATAGATTTTAATTACAGAAATACTGCAGGTACAATTGTTTCTGCAGATAATATTATAAAAACACCGGGATATTATACTGTTACTAGTTCTCCAAATGCAACGCTAAATGCAAATTACAATATTACAATACTGGATGGTTCATATATTGTAACGGGAACAACCAATGTCTTGGAAGTTTCCATGCGCAAATTTGAAGGACTTTACAACGGAGATATTTACTTGATTAGTCCAGACTGCGGTTCTTCATCTGATGCCACAATACTGAAAACTAATGTTGTGGCTGGCACAAGAGTTATTCTTTGTGCTGTTCCAGATATGGGTTACACAATTTATGACTGGTATATTAATGGGATTGCACAAGGCAAAACAAGCACAACTATTGCCTACACTATGCTTTCTGAAAATACCACAATAGAGGTTCAGTTTGCAATAAAACAAAACAGCCTTACCTATGGTACTGGCGGTGATGAAAATGGAGGAATAGTAAAATGCACGACTGATAGCGATTTAGTAAGTGGAAGTGTGATTGCTCAAGGAACAGAAATAACCTTTATGGCAAATCCGAATTCAGGTTATCATTTTGTTGAATGGCGTTACACAGCAATGGGCTCAACTACAACATATACACAAGGCATTGCTGGTGAAAACGGAAGTAGCACATACACCATGACCATGCCTGCTAGCAGCGCAGATATATATGCAGTGTTTGAGAGGGACAGTTACATGATTACACTGTCTGAAGGGTTGACAGCTGTATACACAGGGGATCATGACAATGATGCAACAACTCCAGATCAGGAAATATCAATTGTCTCTGGTGATTATATTAAGGGCGACAAAACGGTTAAAGTAATGTCAAAGAGTGGTTATGTAATAGATGATACGGCTGCATGGCTTTTGGTGGGCTCTCAAGGTGCATCAAGTGTAGATAACAGCTCTTATGCATTTGTAATTGATGAGAACACTTATGTTCAAATGGCAGTTATAAGAGTTCAATATTTGGTGAAGTTGGGATTTGCAGACAAAGATATATGTGCTGGATCAATTTTGACATACCGAATTGATAACCAAAGCCCAATAACAATTAGCGGAGATAGTTATACAGATATGGTTGATATACCAGTGCCGGGAGGTTCTTCTCTGTATATTGAGGCATCTGTTTGCGACGCATACGATTTTGTGAAATGGGTTAAAACGGTTGGTACCATAGAAACCGAAATTACTGGATTGGGATGTAATTTTGATTCAGTGGTGGAAGATTTCAGCATTCAAGCTTTATTTAAGGATAAAAGCTCCTATTCAGTTACATTAGGTTCATTGACAGAATCAGGAGCATCTTACAGTGTATCTGTAAACGGAGAGGATTACAAAGATGCTGCAGAAAGTGATATTATAAATGCAATCGAGGAAGATTCCCTGTCAGTGCGTGTTAATGTTCCTTTAGGCAAGGTTGTTGGCTACTGGAATGTTGACGGACAGTCATTGCAGTCAACTAGCAACACATATACTTTTAATAACATCATAGAAAATCATACGATTGCACCTGTGTTCACATCAATGATATTTTGTACAGTTTCATGGGAGGAAGTTAGCACTGCCATAAATGGTTGTACAATAGTTCCTGAAAGTGGTTATTTGTCACTTGTTTCTGCTGGAAGCAATTTTAAGTTCAAAGTAACAGCAGTTGAGGGCTTATCAATTGAAAGTGTTTATACAAATGATATTTTGCTGACGCCAGATGTTTCAAATGTATATACAATATCTAATATAACGAAAAATCAAGTAATTAAGGTTGTTCTTGCTGATCTTGGAGTTACAGTTAGCGGAACAGATATTAAAAACATTTCAGGCAGCGGATGGAAATATAATATAGATAAAAAAGAGTTGTATTTATCTGCTTATGGTTTGACAGTAAGCGGAGCCATGAAAGTTGCTGACCAAAAATTTTCTATGATAATTGACAGCAGCGTATCTACAGTGATGTTTGAAAATCTTTCAATGGATGCAATAAATGTAACATCAGCAATAACTAGCCTTCGTGGTGCAGGTTTAACAGTGACTCTTGTAGGGGAAAACAAGGTGGCATTAAAGTATTATGAAAATGCTAATAATAAACAAGTATTTTCAGCAAAAAAACTGACATTTAGCGAAAATAGCACCGGCTCACTTGATTTGACCATAGATTTTCCTGACGGAGTGGAAAATCCTGCAACAGTTTGTGGAATAATGGCTGAAAGTCTTGTGATAAAAGGTGGAACAATCAATATTTTTGCAAAGAATGATTTAGACAGACATAATGTCAATGATGACATTGATGTATATGGCATTAAGACAACTGGTGTAACAGGTATTACTATGTCAGGTGGCAAACTTAATATTGGGGCTTATGCTCATTTTACAACTGATATGTACGACAGTATTTATTCGTATAAATTTCCCGATGTATACGGAATATACGCTGAAAGTGGAAACATGACTGTGACTGGGGGAGATTTAAGTGTTTTGTCTTCTGGAAGTATAGCAAATTGTGAGGCTTACGGCATAAAACTCGATAGCGGCAAATTGGAAATTAGCGGTAACAGCAATGTTGAAATAAATTCATTTGGAGGTTCTTATCAAGTCAGTTCTTATGGTATTGCAGCTTCTGATGTTAGTGTTATTGGAGGTCTCCTTGAAGTGAATTCAGGTTGTATTGGTTATGCAATTTATGATGATGATTATACAACTAGTTGCGGCATTGAATTGACGGCTGTGGATGGTAAATTAGAAAATACCGGCGGCATAATGGAAATTGTTGTTTCATCGGGAGATAGCCGCATAAACCTTGGTAAATTAACGGTAGGTAGTCTTAAGAAATTTGAAAACTCAAGCTGGACAGTGGGAAATGGAATTGTAATATTGGCTGGAGACAGCGAATTGGATGCATATGAACGTGACATTGATGAATATTTAGCATTGGTAGAAACTCCGAATTATTTGAAGGTTTGTGCAATGAGCACAGATGTTGATGCAAATGTGACTATAAGTACAGATGATGTCAATTATGAAAGCATCTATCCAGAGATAGGATTGACTGAAAAAACAGGCACAGGATGGATTTATAGCGCAGACACTCTCACACTGAATGACCTGACAAAATCTTATTATATTACAGGAACAGACAAGAAACTTAATATTGTTACTGACAACTCAAATTATGGTACGGCAAATATAACAATAAATAATTTGCATGCATCACAGCTGAGCCTAATAGGGAAAAATATTGACAGCGCCAGCTATCCTGAGCAGGGTAATTTTACAAAGGTTGTTCTTACTGTCCGAGGGGAGAATACACTTAACAATAATTCTTCCGTGCTAGAAGAATCTCCAATATATGTTAAGGATGCTTTGAACACAACCATAGTAGGTGACGGAACATTGACAGCAGTCAACCATGATTCTGGCGGATATGCTGTAGGAATAGACAATAATAATTCAACGAATTATAATTTTTGTAATATTGTTATGAGCATTGAGGGAGGAACACTTGTTCTCTACGGCGGCAAGGCAACCGTAGGAGAGGTTAATAATCAACAGGCGTATAATAATTCGTCAAGTATTAGCATTCCATTTGATTTATATGGAACAGTTATGAAGGCAGAAGAAGGATCTTCGCCTTCAGATGCAGTGGAACTTACTGAGATACAATTTAATGATAATGACAATTGGCAAAAATACCTTAAAATTTATTTGATATGCACTGCTCCAACAGTTAACCCTACATCTGCAAGCTTTGACAAAAACGGTGAAGCGGGTAATTCATTTGACATAACTTATCCGGTACTGGGTGACGCTGTTTATGAAATTAGCGAGATTTCAATGGATGAAAATGTAATAAGCACTCCTACCACAGGCGTTACGGTTAATAAATCCTCAACCACTGCGGTTATAATACTGAGTGTGGATTATCTTCAAGACTTTAGTGTTGGAACACATAACTTTGTAATCACATTTGAAAACAATGATACTCTCAATGTACCAATCACGATTATAGATTCAACAATACCAGAAGCTAGTGCAAATATTTTGGTTGCTTCAGCAATTAACAAGGTATATAAAGGTGAGAGCTTAATGTTTACAGCAACACTGTCTGAGTTAATAAGTATTGGAGACACATCTCTTGAATGGACTGTTACGGGAAAAACTTCCGTTGATACGCGCATTGAAAACAATGATATCACTGGTACAGCGACATTGTATGCAGCCTCTGACGAAACATCATCAGAACTTGAGATTTCGGCAAAACTTAAAAATTATCCGTTGTTTGTAAGCAATACAGCAGATGTTAGCGTAGAAACTAAAGTTTCTGAAGTAAATGTGGAGCCTGAAAGTGTAACCCTCTTCTATAAGAAAGACGGAGAAAATACGCAGCAGTTTAATGCAGTTGTAAAAGCAATAAACAATGATGTAGTAAGTCAGAATGTCCAGTGGACACTTTGGGGAAGAACAAAGATTGCAACCATTATAAGCGATGATGGAATGCTCACTGTAAGCCCTGATGAAACAGGTTATAACGGCTTATTGACTTTGAAAGCAAAATCGGAAGCATACCCTTATGTTGAAAGTAATTTGGTAAATATAAATTTATCAGCAGATTCTAAGTTGTCATATAATGCAGGAAATTATGGTAGCATTTCTTCTGCCACATATAAAATAACTGATGGGGAAAATAAAAGTATTGCTTCTGGTGACTTTATACCTGAAGGCAGTCAGGTGACAATCACTGCAAACCCAAGCAGCGGCTATAAGATTAGGCGCTGGATGGTTAATGGTGTTGCTTCATCACAGATTGGCAACACGTTGGTTTTCACAACACAGGGCAATTTAGATTATGATGTCTCGGCAGAATTTTCGGCAACAGGAGACAGCATAACATTTGGGGCAACAGGAAATGGAACAGTAGGTGCTGTTTATAAAACCAGTACTGGAACTTATGCAAAAATTTCAAGCGGCACAAAATTAGGATACAGTACAAATGTAATTTTCACCAGTGCTCCATCAGTAGGCTATGAGATTACCGCCTGGTATATTAACGGCACATTATACAATGAAGAAGGCAAAGCATACACAGGAACTGAGTACAGCTTTGACTACAGTACTGACAGCGGCAGTGGAGTAGATGTTCAAGTAATATTTGCTGCAGAAGTTGTTTCAGGACAATATACAATTAATTATGGCACTAATGGTATGGGTGGAACTATAACCACAGCAAACGGAAACGGTACACAAGTTGCTGCAGGAGATGGTGATAAAGTTTTATTTAAAGCGGTGCCTGATACTGAAGGTACAGGCGCTTTGAATAATTATCAAGTGGAAGGTTGGTATGCTAATGGTAGCATTGTCCAGTCTGGAGGCAACGAATATACATTGACAGTAACCAATGACACGGCAGTTATGGTTAAATTTGAGCGTGCTGATTATACAGTAACATATGCATCTGACGGCAACGGAACCGTCAATGGCAATTTATCAGGCACAATTACTGCTGCAGCACACTGCAACGTTGAGTTAACAGCATCTCCAAGCAGCGGTTACCAAGTGAAGGGTTGGTCAATCGATGGAAGCAATTTGTTTGATTTAGAATCACCAAACTGCACTATAAGCAGTATAGGTTCTGATGTAGTAGTTCATGCTGTATTTGAAAACATACCAGAATATTTGGTAACAATTAAAACAGAAAGCATCGATAATGGAGTAGGAAGTGTCACAGCTAAGGTAGAAGGAGCTGATGCTGTTGAAGATGCTTCAAGCATACAGGTAAATAATCATGGAACTGTGACATTGACAAGTGTTCCAGCTCAAGGAAATTACATGTATGAGTGGAAAACAGAGGGAGCAAGTGACACATTTGATTGCATAAAATCAGGCAATACAATGATGATTTCAAACATTCGAGGCGATATTACTGCAATTGCAAGCTTTAAGCCGGAGTTACAGGTCACTGTTACTTGCAGTGCAACAACTACTGGCGGTGCTATTAAATCATCAAGAGCAGGTTACGGCGAAAATTTGAAAGATATTGACGCTATTGGCAATTCGGCAATTGTCACAGCTGGCATGAAAGTTGTTTTTACTGCCGAACCTGATAATGCAGAAGACACGTTGTGTGTATGGAATGTGATTGGAACAAATGGCAATAAGTTAGATAGTCTTGCCTACACCATTAGTAGCGATACAAATACACTTACTCTTGTGCCTATAGACCAGAATTTGATTGTTACCGTGGCCTTTGAAACATCAAAATACTATAACATAGAAATTACTCCAGATGCGGATGGGCATTACACTATTTTAACAGCTGGAAAAACACCGTCATATGGAAGTGACAATCAAATTAGAAAGGGTGGCACGGTATTATTTACCGTAACACCTAGTACAAACTTTGAATTAACAGATATTACAGCGACAGGAGGCAACGTGACAAAAGCAATTAACAGCAATTCAAGCTATGCTGTAACGGTAAGCAATGTTGCGACAGATGTTGCTATTAAAGCAACTTCAAAAATCCTAAGTTATGCTGTGACATATTCCGATACAATAACGGGAGGTACACTGAGCATTAAGGATGCAAACGGAAATAATATCACAAACAGTAGTGCTGTACCTTATGGCACTGTTATGACAATCACAGCAACAGCAAACAAAAATTATGAATTGAGCACATTGACTGTAAATGAAACAGCATTCACATCTGGAAATACTTTTGTTGTGACAAAAGCTACTTCAATTTTGGTTGCATTTAAGTACGTTGAGCCGGCTTCTGGTGGCGGTGGCGGTGGTGTAGCTGTTTCTGCTGAAACGTACACGATTGTTACAACCATTAGCAAAGGTGGAAACATAAGTCCTTCATCGGCAAAAGTAATTGCAAATGAAAGTAAGGCGTTTGTCATCACACCAGATGAAGGTTATGAAATAAGTAGTATTTTAATTGATGGCAAGGAAATAGAACTTCCAGAAAATCTTGCTTCTCCATATAACTACACATTTGAAAATGTAATGTCTGACCATACTATGGAAGTTGATTTTAAGGAGATTGCTTATGTTTATCCATCCACAACATTTGCTGATGTTGATATTACAAGCTGGTATTATGAATATGTGAAAACAACTGTTGAAAAAGGACTTCTGAAAGGAACATCCGAGGATACATTCGAGCCAAATGCTGCTATGACTAGGTCAATGATAGTCACTATGCTGTGGAGACTTGAAGGAAATCCTGAAGCTAAATACAATGATTTTGAAGACGTTGAAGAGGGAACTTGGTACAGCGAAGCAGTAAGTTGGGCAAATAACAACGGCATCGTGTTGGGATATGGAAATGGACATTTTAAACCTAGCAACAATATTACTCGAGAAGAAATTGCAGCAACACTTTACCGCTATGCACAGTTCAAGGGATTTGATGTTACAAAAAGTGTTGATATAAGTCAATACGAAGACAAAGATAAAATATGTTTCTGGGCTTTAAATAACATGAAGTGGGCTAATGCTGAAGGCTTTATAACAGGACGTACAAAAAATACACTTGTACCTGGTGCTGAAGCAACTCGTGCAGAAGTTGCGGCCATGGTATGCAGATTTATTAACAAATATGGATTATAAAATCCCATAATACATGATTGCATAAAACAGTCGCAGTCAAAGAGAAATGGTATAGCATCTAAAGGCTATACCGTTTCTTTTTTTTATTGAGCCATTAGGGCTTCAAGCTAGAGCCGTCTAGATTTGAAGTTTTAGATTATAATATTTGTTATAGATTCTTACTGCAGTATAAAATGTTTTTTCATAGCAATTATACAAATAAAAATAAATTGTCAAATATGTTTTTTTATGGTATTTATTCAATAAATAGTTTATAATGTAAACAAGTGTTTCAACATATGAACAAGAGAGGTTAAAAATATGAATATAAAACCTAAAAAACTAATAAAAGGTAGTAATATTGGAATTATATCGCCTGCTAGTCCTTCTTATAGAAAGAGTGATGTAATTCGTGGGAAGGAAACCCTCGAAAAGTGGGGTTTTAATGTTACACTATCCAAAAACATCAATAAAAGGAAGGGGTTTACAGCAGGTACAGATGAAGAACGTGCTAATGATTTTAATGAAATGTTTGCTAGGAAAGATATTGACGCAGTCTTTGTAACTCAAGGAGGATATGGGTCGGCTAGAATATTGAAATATGTAGACTTTGAAATGATTAAAAAAAATCCAAAAATATTCATTGGTTTTAGTGATATTACATCATTACATTTAGCTATATACAAAAAAACTAATGTTGTAACCTTTCATGGACCAGGAGCAAGTAGATTTAATAGTCAGGAGTTATCTCAATATACTAAGGAATATTTATTTAAGGCGCTATTAAGTAATGAACCTATTGGAGAAATACTGCCTGCTGAAGCAGGTACATATATTCATTCTATTAACAAAGGTGCGGCTGAGGGTGAATTGATAGGTGGAAATCTAACGTTAATTTGTTCAACATTGGGTACTGAGTATGAAATAGATACAAAAGGTAAAATACTATTTATAGAAGAAGTAGAAACTGAACCGTGGATAATGGACCACATGCTTTGTCATTTATCAAATGCTGGAAAGTTAAGGGATGTGGCAGGTATAGTTATAGGAGAATGCAAAGATTGCGTGCCTAAAAAGCATGATCCAGGATATCATGTTGATATAAGTTTAGAAGATGTAATAGAAGACTATATTAAACCATTGGGGATTCCTGCTTTATATGGTTTGCCAATTGGACATAGTAATAATATAGCTACCTTACCAATAGGTGTTAGAGCTAGTATTGATGCTGATAAGAAAAAATTTATAGTTTTAGAAAGTGGTGTTGTGTAGTATTGAATGCTAAGCAATTAGCATATTATATAAAAAAATAGGAGGTTATATTTATGAAAAACAAGGAAAGAAAAGTTTTGGTAATTATCCTCGCAGTGTTAATAACTTTTTCAATGACAATGACAGCGGGTGCAGAGGATGTTCAAAAAAATTCCATGAGAATTGGAGTGACAAAAGAGATTGATAGTTTAAGTCCATTTATATCATATTCATCTATGGGTTATGAAGTCTTTTCCCTTTTATATGATCCATTAGTTGGAATAAATGAAAATTTGGATTCAACACCTGACATAGCTACTGAGTGGAGTTTAAGTGATGACCAACTTGTTTGGACATTTAAACTAAGGGATGATGTTAAGTGGAGTGACGGTGAACCTTTAACTTCAAATGATGTTAAATTTACCTATGATTTAATTTCTAATAGTGGTTTAGGCTTGTATTCTGGATATTTAGAAGGAATTACTTCAGTAGAGTGCCCTGATGATTACACTGTTGTAATTACAACAGAAGAACCTAAAGCAAACATGTTGTTAAATTCTACTCCAATAATTCCTGAACATATATGGGCTGACGTAGATGAAGAAGATTTAGAAACTTGGGGTAATGATGCCCCTGTTGGAACTGGTCCATTTAAGTTTAGTGAATTTAAAAAAGGTGAATATTTAAAACTTGTTGCAAATGAAGATTATTTTGGAACAAAACCAAGTATTGATGAGTTGATATTTGTTCTTTATGCAAATACAGATGTTATGACTCAAGCACTAAAACTTGGTGAAATTGATGCAGCTACAAACATAAGTCCAGTCCAATTAGAACAATTGAAGGGTGAGGGCAATATTGATGCAATCTCTGCTGTTGGGTATGGATTTACACAGTTATCTTTTAACTCGTCAGAAGATCCGTCATCTAAAGGCAATAAATTACTATTGGATAAAAATATTAAGAAAGCAATTGAATATTCAATAGATAAGAAGAAAATATTGAATATGGTGTATGGGGGTCAAGGAACTGAAGGAACTACTCTTATACCACCAGACGGATTTTATCATTATGAACCAAGTGAAGATGAATTGAGGTCATATAATGTAGAAAAAGCTAACGAATTACTTGATAGTTCAGGATATATGGATTCTGATGGAGATGGAATAAGAGAAGATAAAGATGGAAATAAACTAAGTTTTGTATTTTCTCTGAGAGCTGAAAATGCACAAGAGGATAACGCAGGACAAATTATAGCAAGCATGGCAAAGGAAGTAGGAATAAACTTAGATGTTGAATTAATAGACGATGGTGTTCTTATTGATAAAATTTATTCATCAGATTTTGATATGTTTATTTGGGGATGGGGTACTGATCTTGACCCAACAACAATTCTTGCTGTAATGTCAACGGATCAAATTGGAAATTTAAGTGATTGTAATTATTCAAACGAAGATTATGACAATTTATTAAAGGTTCAACAATCCAAGATGGATAAAACTGAAAGACAAAGTGTAGTTTGGGATATGCAAAAAATAATATATGAAGATGCCCCATATATTATTTTGTTGTATGATAATGATCTTCAAGCAGTTAGAACTGACAAGTGGACAAACTGGAAGAGAATACCAGAAGATGGTGGGTACTTCTTTAATCTTACAAATTATAATTATTTAAATGTAAAACCTACTGGTGAAGCTGTTTCAGCACAAGGTGGAGAAAATACTGACTCGGGAAAATCTAATTCTGGTATGATTGCATTAGTTACAGTTATAGTTATTGGTGTATTGTATTTCATATTTAAAAAGAAAAATAAAAAGTAAATTTAAAGTTAAAGTTAATCAAGGGTAGATACCATATTGCCCTTGAATTAATATAGGAGGCCTTATGAACAAACAATATTTGTTTAAAAAAATATTGCAAGCTATCTTTACAACTTTTGTAGTCTTGGTTTTCAATTATTTTTTATTTAGGGTTTTACCAGGGAATCCTTTGCAAATGATTATGAGAAACCCAAAGGCATCTGCAGAAGCTATTGAGAAAACAAAAGCATTATTTGGATTAAATGATGCTTGGTATACTCAGTTTTACATATATCTCAAGAATCTTCTATCAGGAGATTTTGGTTTATCATTTTTGTATAAAGAACCTGTTTTGCATGTTATAGCGTCAAGAGTATTACCTACAGTTATTATGGTAGGAATAGCTCAGATTATAGCGATTGTAGTTGGTATTTTTTTAGGCGTTGTTGCTGCTTGGAGAAGAGGTACAAAAATTGATGTAGTCGCTCTTAGTATTTCTTTAATAACATATTCCATGCCGACTTTTTGGTTGGGAATAGTGTTGATTTCGGTTTTTAGCGTATCATTGCATCTTTTTCCCACCTCTGGAATGCAAACGCCAGGGAAAATATTTAGCTCATCGCTAGAATTAATTAAAGATGGAGCATTGCACTTATTCTTACCCGTTGTTACTTTAAGTTTAGTTCTTATAGGTGAATATGCCATAACTATGAGAAATTCACTGTTAGATGTGTTGACTGAGGATTATATGCTTACAGCTAAGGCAAAAGGATTTAGCGATAATTATATATTAAAAAAACATGCTATTCCAAATGCTATGTTGCCTATGATTACAATAATAGCTATTAATTTAGGTACTATAATTGCTGGAACTATACAGATAGAAACTGTGTTTTCTTGGCCAGGATTAGGCAGATTAATGTATGAATCATTGAAAAATAGAGATTATCCATTGCTGCAGGGCATTTTTTTACTCATAACTATATGTGTTATACTGGCAAATTTAATTGCAGATTTAACATATAGTTATATAGACCCTAGAGTAAAACAATAGTTCCATATTACAGTTGAAGGAGCAGAAGAATGAATAATGTGATAAAGGAAATAAGAAGAAAAAAAGCTAAAGATTTTATTAGTAAGATGATTTCGAATAAAATGGGTTTGGCTGGTATAGTAATATTAGTTGTATTTATAGCTATGGCTTTATTAGGACCAATATTGTATCCTTTTGACATTCAAAAAATTGGCGAAGTTAATGCTATAATGAAGCCACCAAGCTTTGAACATTTATTGGGAACTGACGAATTGGGCAGAGATATATTGGGATATCTTATATCGGGGTCTAGAGTATCTATGATGGTGGGATTGTTGGCAACTTTTATTTCTATGCTCATAGGCACTGTTTTAGGAATTATATCAGGGTATTATGACAAAACCGCAGGTGTTATTATCATGAGAATAACGGATTTTTTCCTTGTTATTCCTTGGTTGCCACTAATGATTGTTTTAGCATCAATAATGGGTACAAGTATTTGGAATATTATTATAGTTATAGGTATTACAAGTTGGGCAGGCACAGCTAGGGTAGTTAGATCGCAAACCTTATCAGTTAAGGAGTTACAGTTTATTGAAAGAGCTAGAGCTATTGGTTCTAGTGATTCTCATATTATGAAAAAACATATTTTACCCAATGTATTTCCGTTGGTAATTGCAAATACGGTTCTTAATGCTGCGGTGGCTATTACAACAGAGACTACTCTTAGCTTTTTAGGATTGGGAGATGCTACTAGGCCAAGTTGGGGAGTAATGTTGCACTATGCATTTGAATCAGGTGCCATGAGTGTTGGGGCATATTGGTACTTTCTACCTCCTGGAATATGTATTATATTAGTTGTTTTAGCATTTACCTTTTTAGGTTTTGCATTTGACGATATCGTTAATCCTAAATTGAAGAGGAGATAGACGTATGAAACTATTAGACGTAAAAAATTTAAAAACATATTTCGAAACAAAAAATGGTTTAGTAAAGGCGGTAGATGATGTTAGTTTTAGCCTAGACTATGGTAAAGCTGTTGGAATAGCAGGAGAATCTGGTTGTGGTAAAACAACTACAGCTTTATCAATAACAAAATTATTGCCAGAAAACGCAAAGATTTTTGGAGGAGAAATATTTTTGGAACAAGAGGATTTGTTAAAACTTGACGATGTAAGCTTAAGAAAAAAAAGATGGAAAGATATATCTATAATTTTTCAGGGAGCTATGAACGCGTTAAATCCTGTCATGAGAATTGGTGAACAAATAGCAGAAGTTATAGTCCTCCACGAAGGGCTTACTTTCAATCAAGGATTAAAAAGGGCTGAAGAACTATTTTCTCTTGTTGAAATCAAATCAGATAGAATAAGAAGTTATCCTCATGAATTTAGCGGAGGAATGAAGCAAAGAGCAATGATAGCTATGGCATTAGCATGCAATCCTAAAATTATTATTGGTGATGAGCCAACAACTGCACTAGATGTTATGGTCCAGGCTCAGATATTAGACTTAATAGATAAGTTGAGAAAAGAATTTAAAATGGGTTTTATTTTAATAACACATGATTTATCAATTTTAGGAGAAACATGTGATGATCTTATAATTATGTATGCCGGTAAAATTGTTGAAAAAGGTTCAATTGAGGATATTTTTAACAATGCAGCACACCCTTATACAATGAAATTATTAAAATCATTTCCAGATATTCATGGAGAAAAAGTTATTTCACCAGCTATACCGGGTTTTCCTCCAAACCTTTTAAGTCTTCCCACAGGCTGTAAATTTCATCCTAGATGTGAACATGCTGTAGAAAGATGTAGAATTGAAGAACCTGAATTGAGAAGGATAAGCGATAATCACTTTGTCTCTTGTCATTTTGGAGGTATATACCATGAATGAAATAATTAGTATAAAGGATTTAAAGGTATATTTTGATGTTAAAAGCGGGTTTGTAAAAGATTTTTTATCAAAAGAAAA
>JBGUET010000004.1:0-26912 GCA_041821225.1 Sedimentibacter sp. | reverse complement strand
GTAGTATCCATGGTAGCTATAATATTGTTATCATCTATTTTGCTAATGATAGCTGTCAATCCAGTCAATGAATTATCTCCTGCTAAAGCAGCATTTTTAAATGTAATTGTTTTAGAGAAAGATGAATTTTTAACTGCTGTTATTTCTAATGATGATGGTTCTGCCACCATTCCTTTTACATCAAAAGAAGTTGATGCAGCATTGCCTAAGAGTCTTTGGTATGCAAAAACATCTATATCCCATTGGCCTGCCTCTCCATAACGAGGATAGAATGTGTAAGCAAAATTACCATATTCATCAGTTTCTATGAAACGAATATGCTCACCTTGATATTGTAGTAAGATTTCATTTCCACGCTCATCTCTTCCTATTCTAGGATCAGAAAGCCTTGGTAATAATTTCAAGTCCAATACTACAGTTTCATTTGCCATAGGATTTCCATCGCTAAAGGTAAAATTACCTGTAATAATAACAGCTTCACCAATTTGATAAGCACTTCTATCAGTAGATACATTAGCTATTGTGTTTTGAATTACTCTTACATTAACCGTTTCGGATAAGTTTGTTCCACCACTCTGTCCGCCTTCAATAGTAAGTGTGTATACTCCACTTGAAAGAACAGCAATAGGAATATTTGCAGTAAATAAACCCGTAGATGCTAGATAGCTCAATTCTCCTTCACGTTTAATTTCCGAGTTACTCTTTAAAGTGAAATGGGCTGCTACTCCATCATCTGGTCCTAACAAAGAAGACATATTGCTAGATTGATAGAACTTAGCTTCAATCGGAATCAAGTCATCGTTTGAGGAATACAAAACTGCTAACATATCATCGTCAGCCATATCACTGTTAGGAATAGCTTCCATAATTAATTGATGCTCAACAACTATTGGATCAGTAATCCATTTTCTAATTCTTGGACGTTCTGGTAATACAGTTTGTTGTTTAATTGCATTATAATTGTCAGCAACTATCATATATTCATAAGTTCCAGCTTCTTTTGGTGTATATGTCAAAGGTACAAAGGCTGTGCTGTAACCTTTTAATCCCTGCATTGTATAGCCTGCAACTTGTTTCCAATCTACATTACCAACTTTTCTTGCATAAAGTCCCACTGTAAATGGAGTAAATATTGTTGCAAGGCTTTCATTACCTACTGAAGCGATGAAAGTCATTGGATTTCCATAATTTCCTTGAGTAGGAATTTGAACGCTTGTAATGTTCAAATCAGGATATATAATAGTAAAGGCAGGTAGCTGTTCAGATGATACAACAGAATTTGCCATTACTGCCTTCTCTTTATCTATGGTAACTAGTACCTCAAAAGGTAACTTTGTTCCATCAGCATTTGCAGTAGGCTCTATTACTTCCCAACGACCAGTTATAGTCTTAGTTTCTCCAGCTGATAATCCTTCTACAGTAACATTTCTAAATGACAATCCACCAATTGACAAATCTACCTTAAATGAATTACTAACTTGGAACGCAGAGTCGTTTGTCACTTTAACACTAAAGGTTAACGAAGTTCCTTTTGCGAACTTTGTTTCCTGAGGTTCCCAAGTAATGCTATTCACAACAATGTTAGGATATTCTACATTAAATGTTTCAGTATCCATTTCAAGTTGATTGTTTGTTTTATCAAGTTCTAAATGAACTGGATTTGTAACATCAGCGCTTATTAATATTTCGTGAGCACCATTGTACGGCTGCACTGGGAAGCTAACTGTGGTACTAGTTCCAAAAGCTAGACTATTAATTTGCTTCTTGGTAACATATTCACCATCTATACTCAATTCAACAAAGAATGGTTCATTTACATTTCGAGTTTCACTTTCATTGCTAATTGTTGCAGTGTACTGGAATTCCTCTTCGCTATTAAAATCTACCCTTCCTTCACCTTTACCCGTCCAGCTAATATCATTAACTTTAATATCAACGAAATCAACTTGTTCAGAAGACATGCTTTTAGTCATACTGTTATTTGTCTTGTCTATTTCTTTTAAGGCGTCTAATATGTCATTTGCCTTGGCAGTTACAATGTGCTCTCCAGCTGTAGCAACCCAAGTAAATACTGCTTCTGTGGTTCCACCTACTGGTATCACTGTATTATCAGCTACCTTAGTGTAACCCATATATTTATTATCAATATAAAATCCTACTAGGAAACCTAAATTGCTAGGTCCTTTGCCTTTGTTACCAATGGTTGCTCTAATAGTCATTACATCATTTTCATTAGGATCTTCAGGCATCCATGTTAATGATTCAACAAAAAGATCTGGTCTATTATCATTAATAATAATTGACTGTGAAATTTCAGTTATGGTGCCTAAGTTATCAGTAACAGTTAATTTAACCGTTCGAGTTCCTGGATTTACGTATCCATAGCTAACATTTTTTCCTGCTAAACTCTTACCATCACCAAATTGCCATTTATATTCACTTATATAACCACTTCCAAAATCAACTGAACCATCTGCAGAAAAATTCATGATAGCTCCTGTTTCAGCGATTCCACCATCAACAACAACTGCATCCCCATATTTAATTGACATTGCAGCAACAGGTGCTTTATTTGCAGAGAATTCCTGAGTTTGAGCTTTTGCCCTTTCTCCTATAAGCTCTGTTGTACCTTGAGAAGTTGATACCACAGCTTTTATTTGTACCATGGTTCCTTGTGCCATGATTGAATCTGGTGTCCATTTTATTTTTACATCAGAAGATGTATTACCCACTATATTGTTTACAACAGTGCTTCCAATTTCAGTCCAGTTAACTCCACTATCTGTTGAATAAGAGAATAAAACTGTACCATTTGCAGTTGCATAGCCTGCGTTGAACACTTTAGCAGTTATTGTATTTTCTCTACCTATTACAGGATAATCAGGTTGAACTAATACATCTGCAGAGCTTCTAATAGACAAACCGCTTTCTGCCGTAGGCACTCCTGCTACCTGCTGCGAATTTTGTGTGCCTATATTTCCTGCTAGATCAGTTAATGTTGCTATATAATAATATGTGGTTTCATTATCTAAACCAATATCTACATAATTTCCTCTAACCTTATCAGCAATTTTTGTTGCTTCACTTATTTCAAAGCCATCTTGTGTGCTTCGGTACAATGTGAAATAATCCATAGGTGTAGGATTAGCCACTGTAGCTACTGGAATACTCATTTGCAATATTAATTTTCCGCCGGTCTGCGGGTTGTTAACATTTGAAATTGTTGGTACCACAGAGTTAGTTTTTACTAAATTATAAACTCTTGTCTGTGCACTTACAGAATCCTCTCCGCCCATGTTTTTAACTGTAACTTTAACTTGGTATGCGCCAGGTTCAAGTGAATTTGCATCCCAAGTTGTAGAACCACTCCAAAGGGCTTCTTCAAATCCTTCATAATCAGGTGTTAAATTAATATTTTTCTTAACGATATCGACTCCAGATATTATTGAAATTGGTTGCCAAGGATCCGTTTCAGCGGCTCCATCTAGTCTATATTCATAGGTAAAGCTACTGATTCCAATATCATCTTCAACTAAAGTTTCTAAATCAACACTTCCATTGAAATAATAATTAGTTGGAGTTATTAATCTAATAATAGGTTTAGTAGTCTGCTGCTTGGCATTGTGGGCCATGGTGTCACTTATAATTCCTGTTGACTCAACACCATTGCTTTCTCTTCCCAAATCATTGACCACTGACACCTTGTAATCATAACTATTTGCTGGGTCTAATCCTTTGTCTACATATACATTAGAAGTAGTTTGTGCAAGATACGTCCACTCACTTTCAGATGATAGTTTACGGTAAATTTTATAATATGAGAATGCTGCTCCGCTAACACCATTATAACTAACAACTAACTGCCATTGACCAGAATATACTTCAAGTCCTGTTGGAGGTGTTGGTGGATCATTGGCTATAGAATAATTTCCAACTAAAATGCCTTGGTTACTAGTTGCATCAAGTGCTACAGCTCTCACCTCATAAGAACCATCTGGACTTAGTTGAAAACCATTAGATTCTGCTACTGTATTCCATGAATAAGAAGCCCCTCCTTGGTCATCAAATGATGTTAATTTACTAATTTCAGTCCATGTACTGCTATCGCTTTTTTTATATTCAAAGGCAATGCTAGATACCATTAGGTTGTCTGTGGCCTTAGCGTATAGGCTAACTACACCTCGAAGTGGTGTATCACTAGCCGGTGTAAATAAACTTATAACAGGAACAGTTATATCTCCACCTGGAATTGCTGAAGTTTTAATAGTTTTTAAACTTTCATTGCCAACAGTATCAACTGATGTTGCATAGTACCAATTATTTGAAGACAGAGCTTCCTTATGAATATATGTTCCTGCCTTAGCAGATGTTAATAAGCTATAGCTACCATTTTCACTAGATGCCGTATAAATGTTGTAATGAGATAAATCGGATGCAGCACCGCCACTTTTAACAGTGAGAGATACTGACAGTTCTGCTGACTCTGCCTTTAAAGAAGGAATTGGTGGAGCTGTGTTATCAATAGTGTAGGTAGCTTGCTTAGTACTTGAATTATTAGAGCCATCAGTTGCCCTTGCTAAAACAACTACACTTCCATCACTTATTGGTATTGTATTAAATGCAATTGTACCAAACCCTGCATTCCCAGAAATACTTTCACCTATTTTATTATATTTAACACCATTAATCTCTGTATCTCCTAATGAATTCTCTAAAAACAATTCAATTTTAGAAACGCCTACATTATCTGATGCTAAAATGCTTATATTAGTAATTTTATTTATCACACTTCCTGTTGAAGGTGAAAAACTTCCTATTACAGGAGTTTGTGTATCCGATAAAGGACTGATGTATCCTGATTCAGGAGAAGTCATGGCTACAATTTCTGTAGTTTTTCCAAATCTATCATAGACTGCAACACCATATTTATAATATGTAGTTGCTGATAGGCCATAATCAGTATATGTTAATAAACTTGTGCTAGCAATTTTTGTCCATTCAGTCCATGTAATATTGTCTTGACTTGTTTTACGGTATAGGAAATAAGAACTTAATTCTTCATCGGAAGATTTAGTCCAACTTATTTTAACTCTCAAAGCCTCAGCAGTTGCAGAAACTATGCCTTCATAGGTTGTAGCCTCACTCCTGATTTTTATTGTCATATCTTTTTCTACTTGGTTTCCATTACGGTCTATTACCGTAGCAGTTACAATATAATTTCCATCAGCTAAGTCAGTTGTATCCCAGTCTTGGGTAACTGTAACACTCTTATCTCTCCCAGTGTTTGGGCTAAGTGGAGTTCCTATACTCCCATTAACTGAATTGTCCTCGTTTTTATAAGCAAATGAAATATTTGTAACGCTTACATTGTCGCTTACAACAGCATATATAGTAAGATTATTTCCATCACGATGGTTGTTCAAAGCAGCCGTAGGGTTATTTGTATCTTGTAAAGGTGTAATTCCTACACTTTCTGTCTTTTGTCCTGGATTATCAAATCCGTCTAAGGCTTCAACAGAGTAGTAGTATTTTTTACTATTATTTACTGTTAAATCTGTGTAAGATAGAGTTTTAACTTTTGCGGCTAATAAGGCCAAAGGTTCTTCTTCAGTATCATCTAATGTCTTTGTGGCTCTGCGATAAATATTGTAACTTACTGCTCCACTCACAACATAATCAGAAATTTTCATGGAAAGAACTCCTGTGTTGCTAGTATTAACAACAGTTGGTGCTGCAGGAAGGATGGTTGGAGCCAATGTTGTAAATGCTATTGACTCTACCGCACCACTAGTATTTCCTTTTAAGGCTATGTTGTGAGAACCTGCCATGGTATTAACCACGTAGCGCCAATCAATAGATATTGCTCCATTAATATCTGTCCAACGATTTAAAATAACCGTGTTAGTAGAAGCTTCATTATAATCCATATAAAGCGAAACCATTTCATATGGTTTAAATCCTGTAGCACTTATTTTTAATGTGTCTCCTGCATAGACGCTACTTACATTCACACCATTCACTGATAAGTTGATTTGTGGCGTAAAATTACCTACCTCTGCAGAAAGACTATAAGTTTTAATACTTTCATTGTATAAATCGTCTCTAGACAATATACCATAAATATATGATTCTCCTATTTCAACGTTGTAATCTTTGTATGTTCTTGCTTCTGTCTTATTTTTACTAGCTATATAAGTGAATAAATTCTCAGGAGTTCCTCCTTGAAGCTGTCTGTATATATAGTAACCCCATAAATCTTCATCACTAACTCCATCCCAAGTAACAGTTACACTACCTGTTTCACCAACAGCCGTAACAGTTGTTGGCGGTGCAGGGGATGTTTTATCTAAGCGATAGGTTACGCTCATATAATCAGAACTGTTACCACTATAGTCAACAGCCTTCACTCTCACATTATAGTTTCCAGATAAGCCAGCCGTATTCCAATTATAGCCCGCATCTTGATCTGCCCCTAGGCTTGAAGAATTGAAATTCGTCCCAGCTGTAAGGGTTGCAAGTGTGCTATAATCAGCACCAGAAACTTGTTTGTATTCAATAATGAATTCTTTAATACGGAAGTTATCCTGTGCTTTTAAAATCATGTATAAATAGTCAGCACGAGAGGCGTACATGTCACTTGGACTTATTTGCTTCATCACTGGATTTACAATATCTACAGTGGCTGTAGCCCATGCAACATCGCTAAACTCGCTTTTATTTCCTGCACTGTCATATGCCCTTAATCTAAAATACAAAGGAGCAACTAATTGAGTTTCAAAACTAGCCGCTGAAACAGCCCCAACTGTTTTTGTAGGCACAGTAACAGAAGATAAGTCCTCTTGGCTTTCTGCCATATAGATTTCATAACCAGTGACATCTTGACTATTGCTTGAAGTCCAAACTAGTGTAATGCTTCCAGCTGAACCAGTTGCTACAATTGATGTTGGTTTACTAGGTAGCACAGTATCTATATAAAAAGTATTTGATGTGCTAAATGCGTTACCAGCAAAGTCCTCTATGTTAAGAGTAATGAGATATTCTCCATCCACAGGGTTCCCAACTACTATATTTTTTACAAAAGATAAATTATAGTTTACACTGTTAGAAGAACTGCTTGAATAATCAGGATTATTTGTGCTCCAAAACTCCGTTTCAGTTTCATATATTTTATTTCCTTGACTATCTAGAGTACCCGTAAATTTTTTAGCATTAACTGTAATTTTAGAAACAGCTTGATTATCACTACCATTTACTACGAAATTGTAACTTCCCTCTTTTAAGCTTACATTAGAATTTTGAACATAAAAGTATCCGCTAGGCTTTGTAGTATCAATAGCCAGCCTACCTGTTGCCTCACCTTTTCCACTCTCGTTTTCTAATCTATCATATGATGAAACTCCATATATATATGTAGTTCCAATTTCAATCCCCTGTCCTAATGTCTGTGTATAGGTTGTTCTAGTTTTTTCTAGGTCAGCAATTTCTGTCCAGTCGTCCGTTACTAGAAGTTTTCTATAAACTTTATAACCTGCTAAGTCACTGTCATGAACACCAATCCAATCTATGGTGATACTTTTTACTCCCGACTGAACAATTACAACAGGAATAGTTGGTGCTGTGCTATCTATACGAAAGCTTGCACTAGCTTCTTCTTGCTCTGATGTAATTATTTTAACAGTATAAATACCATCTAATGTTTCTTCTGGAATAATGTAGCCAACTGAAAAACTTCCTTCAGTCACAACAGCTGCAGTTTCAATAATGCTATTTCCAAATTCAACCTGTACAGTAGTGTCTCCTGTTGTTGCCATTAAATAGTTGTTTCCACTTATGGTGACAAGGTCTCCTACTTTACCTTCTGTTTTAGAAAGCAACAGAACACTTGTCTGAGCCTCAACATCAAATTCAACAGCGTAAGAAGCATTGCTACCTGTGGCAATTAAATTATGAGCTCCATTAGAAATAGAAATTGGTAAATTATATGTTACAGTTAAAGCTCCCTCACTATTTGTTGTAGTGCTTCCACCTTCAACATTGATTTTTACTGCATCCAAGTAGAAACTTATATTTGCATTTGATGGATATCCACTCAAATTAATAGTTACTGATTCTCCACCTCTAATTGTACTTCCTGAGGAAGGAAGAATACTTACAAAAGGTTCAGTAGCATTTATTGTTATATTATTTTGTACAATCTTTCCATATTTTAATCCAATCACTTTCACTTCAGCCGTTCCTGGACTTTGATTTACAGGAATAGTAACTATAGCTACAGCTGCTCCTAATTCATCGGCAAAAACTGAAGATACCTCTTGCCCAGAAATATATATTTTTAAAGTCTCAAGGCTATTAAAATTTGAAAGTTCAATATTAATTGAATCTCCTGGCCTAGCATTGATTTTGTCTATTACCATGGCAGCTGATTCTTCTTGGACTGTAAAAGTTCCCTGTTCATAGAAATTACTTGTTGTACCTCTTGCAGTAATTAAATATTCACCTACTCCATAAAGGGTTTCAGGGGTATATTCATAAGAACCATCTGCTAAAGCTACAGCTCCACTTATTGCGCTTCCATTAATTTTAAGGTCTATTGGTTCATTTGCTGCAAAACCAGCAAGACTTATTTTTTGACTAATTGGTTCTACTGTTATAGTTGTTTCTGGTTTTATAACAGTCAATAGTAGTTTTCCTGTTTCACCATTTGCCGTAACAAATGCTAGACTGTGTTCTCCAATACTTGTGCTGTAAGGCAATTGATAGTTAAACAAGGTTATATCTCCAGCTACAAAAGACTCAGCAGCACCAATGCTATAACCATCTAAATACACTTTACAATTATCTAATGTATAATTACCCGTAATTGTAACGGTTATATTTTCTCCAGGTTTAGCACTTCCACCAAAAGATAAACCCAAATGACCAAGAACTCCATTTTCACTTATGGCAGTAAGTATAGATGTTTGACCAGTTGCAGCAAAGACTAAATTTTCATTAGTTGCTATAGTGTGGGTTGTGGTTGCAGATCCATTTACATCTGCGTTCACTTGAGTAATAAATAAATTATTTAAGTAAAATTTGATTTGCTCACTTGCTTTAAAACCAGAGGCGCTTAAAGTCACCTGTTTACCCGTTGTAAAAGAGCCATCCTCTGCAGTGGCAACTAAAATAGGATTTAAAGCAGCAGGTAGTTTAACCTCACAATAAATCGAGGCAGTCATACCTGTAGTTTCTCCCACAGCAGTTATTAAGTGATTACCAATTTCAGCAAAATTAAGCGAAGCATTTATAACCTGCCCAGCACTTCCCCATACGGCTTTGGTATAAACACCATCTATATAAATATTAATCTTTTCATATTGTTTTAAACCCGAAATACTAAAATTAGTAGATGTACTTGAATATACACTTTCTGGTCCTACAATTTCAAGACGAGCTGGCAAAACATTATAAATAAGCAATTTATTTAATAAGCTTGCTTGACCGCTCACTTCGAAAATAATATTTCCCACATCACTAGGGCTAAGAATTATATTTTTAGTAGCATACCCCTGGCCATCAGCATAAACATAAGAATTATAAACACCTGATTTATAGAAATAAATTAATTCATTAGGTGCAAATCCTGAAGCTGTTAATGTAACAGTCTCTCCACTTTTTTTACCTTCAGTAGATGATGTTAGAGTTGCAGAAGAAGGAGCTACATCTATGGTACAAATTGCTGAATACCCATCACTACTTTCAGCCATTATTTGTATAGTACCATAGGCAGTATACGGAATTTGACAGGTAGTACTTTCTGAAAATACAATACCATCAGCACTATCATTATTTATATATATCTGAGTTTTTTCTTCTCCATCAATATATATTTCAACAGTTTTATTACTATATCCAGCTAACCAACCAAATTGATCAACACTTATTGTAACCGTATCTCCGGCATTTGCTGTTAATGGGGCTGTTACAACTGGATTGTAATCAGTGATGGTGTAATTTTTCAAAACCTTAGCAAGAGATGTTTGCCCCTCGACTTTAAAACGGTGGGAACCAGTTGTTCCACTTGGTATATTATAAGTGAATGTTGATTTTCCATCTTCATCCAAAAGTATATCTTGAACATACTCTTCATCAACATACAAATTTACATATTCATTACCAAGGAAACCCTCAACAGTTATGTTTAAAACATCCCCTGGCCTAGCTGCATCAGGTACAATAGAAATGGTTGGACTATAGCCCTGGACCGTAGCTGATGCTATGTTAGAATCTTGGCTTTCATTTCCAGCTACATCATATGCAATAATTTTGTAATCATACGTTTCACCTATCGACCCACTTAAATCATGATAATAAATATTTGTATCTCCCGATACTTGTAATAAATATGTAAAAGTTGCAGCACCATTATCTTTATAATAGATTTTGTAATAAGATACATCTTCTGAACTTTTACTAAAACTCAAATTGATACTACCCATTTTCCCCTCGGCCTGAAGTTCAACTGCTGGGGGTGGGGTATTATCTAATTCAAATTCAACTTGACTAGAAGCCGTGTTATCATAATAATCTGTTACGGTTGCCTTTAAATCATAGACTCCGTCCTCTAAATCAGGTAGGCTTGCTAAATTAAACCCCATAACGGTCAAGTTAGTTCCTGTTAAAATATTTGCTGTCTGCCAACTATTTTGATCTTTCGGAGATACTTCTGCCTTTATTTCTTTTAATCCAGAATTATCAGAAGCATATATGTATAAATTACTTGCAGAATTAACAACACCATTATTAGGTAAATAAATTGAGGATATTTCTGGTTGAGTTGTATCCTGAATTGGACTGGCCGAAACAATATTTGAAAAATCACTGCCACGCCCATCACCGTAATTGTCTGAATAAGCCTTTACCGAATAATAGTACACCTGAGTATTATTTTCAGTTATAGCTTCCGTATAAGTAAGTGCTCTATAGGCATAATTATATTTTTCTATGTTATCCGGGCTAGTTCCTCGATAAATAATATAATATATGTTGCGCCCTGTCACATAAGTCGACGCACCCCAATTAAGAGTTATGGAACCCTCACCAGGTGTAGCTGTTAAATTTTCAGGCGTCGTTGGAGCTGACATAACTATTTTAATAGGAATTTCATAATGTGATAGGTTACCAGCCACATCATAAGAATCTGCTGCTAAAATAGCATCTCCACTAAAAGGAGTCATAGTCCAATCCCAGGTTACATTTTTATTGTATGCCAAGTCATTACTTAGGAATGATCCTGTTGCAGTACCTAAGTCAATCCACTCACCATATCCGCCATTTCCATCAGATAATTTTATTTTATAGTCAATTTTTGATATAACAGAACCTGCATTACTTGCATTAGGATATTGAGAATTTAAATCAAAACTATTTTTATCATAAGTTTGACCGTTAACAAATAATTCGTAGTAATAATAGTAATAATAGTAGTAATATTTTATGCCAGTCAAATCTATACCTGCTGGTATTACTCTATATTTAAAAGTTTTTACCACACTAGCACTTTCATTTACAACTGTAATAGCTTTGACGGTTATATCTGCATATGATTCAGTAGTGCTAAGGTTTATAGGATTATTGGAGATGAATTCGTATGTTGCCCCACCTACACTTGTTGCTGGGGTTGAACCATCAATTGTGTAAAATATTTTCCCACCATCTTCTTCTGTTGAAAGTGTCAGAGAACCTTCTTTAATATACGCCCATTCTTCTCCTGAATAAGAAGTCATAGGTATACTAGAAGTTGGAGGTTTAACACCTTGGACAATTTGTATTGAATAAAAATCATAATCATCTTTATAAGAACTGATTTGTATTTTATATTTTCCTGGCGCGAAATTGTATTTTATATCTTCATCATTATCGATATTATTAATACTTTTGATAAATTCATTTTGATTACCTTCACTATCAGTACTATAAAGTACTATTGGATTATTTATGGTCCCAAAATAATTACGATATTTGAAACAATGATTAATCAAATCATCAGGTGTTAGATTAATACTATAACTACCCTCCTCTTCAATATCAAAAACAAACCACTCAGGCCTATTAATAAATGAAATACCTTGTAGAATATCCCCAACAATAATATTTCTTGGGGTTATTATAGATAAAAATACATTATATTCTTCAGATTGAATACCATTTAGAACAGCAATAGTTGACAATCTTGTATTTTGATTAATTGGTATAGGGTCCGTGTATACGCTACTTGAAGCAGTTGCAGTAGTACCATCCAAAGTATAATAAATTGTCGCACCTTCAGAAGACACTAAAATAGCATTAAATGCATCGCCATATACTCCTGGACCACCTGAACCAGGAATGTTAGATATACTTGGCTTTGCAGTACCTATTACATAAGTTTTCCATTCTTCGCCTCCATAAAGTCCTTTAGCATTCTTAATAATCGCTTTAATTGTTACGCCTTCAGTTACAAGAACATTACTAGTGTTTTCATTATATATTTCTCTTGATGTACTATTGTAAGGATCAGAATCATCTGTTGTGTAATAAATTATTTCTCCTTCGTCTGCTCCAGTTATAGTTATTTGAGTATTTAATGACTGAACCGTTTCTGAAGGAAGAATTTCTGGATAACCTGGGATATTTCCAAGCCAATAACTACCTTGAGTAGCTTCACTATATATGCCATCCTTGACCACATACGCAAAAATCATAGAATCCCTATCTATGATAATTGGGTCTGAATAAATATGTATCACATCATCAACAAAAAAATTCGCATAATAAATTGCACCTCCGTCAGTTGATGTGATTTCAAGAGAAAAAGGTTCATCGGTTCCGTCTGGTATCGTAGCAGGTGTTAAAATTGGAGCTGAAGGAGTATTACTATATATTTTAATAATAAAAGTTCCTGCATACCCATAATCATTTTGTACATTCAAATAATAAGTACTAGCAGTACTTGTTGAATAAACATCTTTTGGTACATCTTCAAGTGAACCCAACGGACCCATTCCATAGGAGTAATCTACAGTGCCTGCACCGGCTTCATCTGAGAAACTACATAAAAGTTCAGCATATTCATCACCTGATACTTTATAAATTACTGCACTATATAATTTATCCGCTTCAGCTTCAAAAGAATATATTTTAACATCGTTTTCATCGGCAGCAACAGTCAACTCAACCCCGCCAGAACTACCTGGAGTGGTTGAAGGTGTAATAGTACCAGTTACTTCAATAGTGATTTCATCTAAAAGCATTGGTGATTCAAGTAAATTAAGGCCACCATCTGAACCCAATGCACTTGGTGTTGTGGCATCTTGCTCCAAAGGTGTTTCAGCATCTGGAACTTCTGCCTCATCTTCTGCACCTAGTTCTCCTGAATCTATTGCGCTTGGAGTTGTTGTGATTTGTTCAAGATTAGCATCTGGTGTGTATACCTCATCATAGTCTGGCAATCCCTCTGCAAAAGAAAGCATAGGAAAACATGTATTTAAAGTCATAGAAAAAATGAGTAGTAATGATAACATCCTTTTATAGATTATTCCTTTTCTGATTTTACTTTCATGAGTCAAATTACTGTTAGTATTAGTTTTAATAATAGCCACCTGCTTTCTTCATATTTTTATTACCTTTTAATAAATTTACAATCTAAATATTTTAGATATCGTTTTCAAGCAATTTTAATTACTCTTTACCCTGACATTTTATAAACCATTACATAATCCTACTAAATTGCTATCAAAAAGTCATCACCTATAATGGGTGATATTAAAACCTCAAGGGAAAAAATTATTTAATTAATTATATTTATTAGGATAAAGCAATCGCGTTTTTAGTTATCTAATAATGCCACTTTAGATATTGCTTATGGAGAATTTTAGGAAATTATATAAGTCCATTCACCCTACAAAAATATTTTTTATTTAAAAAAGGCTCCCACATAGTGAGAGCCAAAATAAAATTCATGTTTTATTTATATTAAATTTGTTATTTTAATAGCTTCTTGATAATTACTGCAACCTAAGCCCTTGTAATGTTATCTTTTGGTGCAATCAATTGGGCTCCTTAGCCCAATCCGCTGACTTTTCATAATCAATAAATTCTTTACACAAATTCCCATATTCTTTTGCTTTGGGATCACACCTTACATGAATTTTAATTGTTTAATCTTGTTTAATTGTACTTCTCCAAATCAGTTTTACCCTAGTTCCAATAGGTAATGGTATAACATCCGTTGTTTTAACTTCAAGTATTCCTTTATCTGATTTTAGTTGATAATATATTTCACGGCCATGTCTTGTAGTTAAAACAATAGGTACTCCAGCAATATCTGGTATTAAACATAAATCTTCTGGTCTATAGTATAATCCATTTGAAAACATTGATTTTTTCACATTAGGTATTGATCCTAATGCATAATGAAATGTTTTTTCTTCAAATCTCCCAGGTATAATCCCCCATCCTCCAAGCATACTAGCTGCTTTTTCAGATTTGGGACTTTTATATAATTGTTCTGGTGTTCCAATTTGTAATATACGACCATCTCTTAAAAGAATCATTCTATCAGAATAGGCCATGGCTTCATTTGGGTCATGGCTTACCATTAGAATTGAAATGTCATAGGTATCCCTAATTTTACGTATAAGCTCCCCCATGGATGTTCTAAGGGACATATCTAAACTTGAAAATGGTTCGTCCATTAAAAGAACTCTAGGTTCAACAGCTAGCGCTCGTCCTATTGCAACCCGCTGTCTCTGACCTCCTGACAGTTCTCTTGGTAGTCGTTTTTCAAGACCATCTAATTCTAACTGGCCTATTAGTTTGCTAATTTTTAAAGACGCACTTTTTTTAGAAACACGTCTTATTTCTAATCCAAAATATAAATTTTCTTCAACGGTTAAATGTGGAAACAGAGATGGCTCCTGAGATATATAAACAATTTCACGAACTTCTGGAGACATTTTTGTCAAATCAATTCCATCCATTACTACCTGTCCTTCATTAATTGGGATCAAGCCAGCAATAATTTTCAATATAGTTGATTTTCCTGACCCTGACGGTCCTAAAATAGACACCAATTCTGGAGTTTTACAGTTAAAATCAATATTTTCTAATATAGAAATTTCTCCATAGCTTTTATAAATATTCTTCACTTCCAACATTTCAACTTTCCTCCAATGAATGATGATCTGACTTTATAACCATTTTCCTAGTCATTCTATAAGAAATATAAAAGACTGCACTATTAATTAGTGTAAATAAAATCATGTAACTACTTCCACGAGTCATATCTCCATATTCCAGCACTGGGCCTAATAGAGCTGCAAGTGTTGTAACATGACCGCCTCCAACAAGTTGTGTAGAAAATGTTTCTGTAAATGAAATTAAAAACGATAGGGTAAAACTCATTACCAAAGATGGTATACTCATGGGTATAAGTATTTTCATTACAAATTGTTTTGGTGTTGCTCCAAGTGTTCTAGCCGCTTCCTCATGCAACATTCCATTTTGTTTTTGATAAATTGTTTGTATTCCCACAGCATAAGGAATAGTAAAAATCAAATGACAAAGTACAACTGCTAATTTAGTTCCATAAAATCCTAATATAATTGTACTTAATTGTGCCCCTATAACTATAACAATACCAGGAATAACAAGTGGAATATAACAAAGCACCTGGGCCAGTCTTTCGCCTTTAAATCCTTTATATTTCACAAAGGCACGTCCTGCTGGCAACCCAGCAAATGCAGAATACAAACCGGTTAAGCTAGCAACTATTACACTGTTATTAACCACTTGTAGTAGCATTGGCTCTTTAAGTATTGAAGAAAAATCCATAAAGATATAATTATTCCCTGGAATAAAAAAAGGAAATCTAAGCCCAGGATTTTGACCCGTCACCAAAAGCCACATGAAGGGAATTCCCATAAATAATCCATAAATCATAATAAACCAATTAATCACTTTTTTATTCTTTTTAGAATGGTTAGTTTTAAGCCTTCTGACAAAATATCGGTATCCAAGCCCCTTCTTTGCGACTTTATACACAGCAAAACCAAATCCTACAGAAAAAATCAAGCCCACTAAAGCCATAATAAGAACCAATGCCATTCTTTCTGGGATTCTACCAATATCAGGTTGAAGAAATAAAGAATAGTAGTCAGCAGATATTATTTTAGGAGAAAGAGCTCCTAACCACACTGGAATTTCTAATCCACCTACTATATAGGCAAAAAGAATACTGCTTGTGCATCCTAAAGCTCCAGCACCTGCAGGAAGATAAACAGAAGTCCAAATAGTTAATCCACTAGCTCCTAATGTGCGGGCTTCAGCTTCATATACATTACGAACCTTTTCATAATAAGGCCTAAGAATCATAGCGGTAAATGCGCTACCTTTCCAAATATACGGCCAGAACAACCCTAGACCGAAAGGTGTAAATAGCAGTACTGGAAATTGGCTTGGCTCTTGAATTAATGTTAATGCAGCCGCAATTCTTGCCAGAAGTCCTGATTGACCTAAAAAAGATTGTGTTGCTAAAGCCGCAATCCCATATGGTAAAATAACTGCTACAAACAGCCATGCATTACCCCAATATTTAATATATTTGTTTCGTATACTAACTAATCCCCATGCTATTAATGAACCCATTATCAAAGAAATTGTTACTGAAATACTGGCAAAAATCAACGTATATAAAAAATCAAATCTAATTCCACTTTCTTTAAATAATGATATATAAGCATCTAGAGAAACATTAGTCATACCTAAAGCAGGCATCCAACCCAAAGATGACTGCAATGCTTTTATTAACCCAATCCCCAACACAAATAATCCAGGTAAGAGGGCTGGTGCAAGTAAAAGCCACGGTTTAATTTCAGTTTTACATTTAGAACTAATCTTCATATTAATTAACCATTGATTCCAACCACATTGTTTCCATCCAATTAATATACTGGGCTTTTAGTTCTGGAAGGCGCTTTGCGTATAATTCTTCTAGTGGTGTAGGAAAAACTGTTTTTTCTATTTCTGCCAATTGTTCCTTCTGTTCCATTGTTAATTTAGCTGTATCAAAAGCTGGCATATCTCCCCATACATCTGGTTTGAATTTCTCAATTTGAAATTCTGGGCTTTGTAAAAGGTCTATGGTTAAAAGTGCTGCCGCCTTATTTGGAGAATTAAATGGTATTGCCAAGTAATGAGAATTTCCTATTGTTCCAGTATCAAATACATAACCATAGGCAGTTGGTGGATAGGCACCTGAATTCACTAATCCTGCTGTTTTTCCCAATTCAAATCCCATAGTAAAGTCTACTTCTTTGTTTCTAAATAACTCATCAAGTTGAGCCTGGCTTGCTGGATACGCAGTACCTTCTCTCCATAAATATGGTTTTAATTCCTTAAAATAATCAATTACTGGCATAGCTTTTTCCCTAAATTCTTCCTCAGTCATATCACCGCTGAAATCATCTCCAGCAGTCAATTCATATAAAGCACTCCTTACAAAAACACTTCCAACAAAATCATCTGGAAGCTTTGGATAAGTAAATCTTCCAGGATTTTCTTTAGCCCAAACTAATAGTTCTTTATAGGATTTAGGTGGACTAACAACACGTTCACTATCAGTGGTAATTATTAGCTGCGCTCTACCCCAAATAGCTTCCTTACCTTCGATTTTTATACCTGTATCCATTACAATATCGTCTGAATTAATATCATAAACTGAATTCAACTGTGGAAGCAAATAATCGAAAGGTCCCCAAAGTAGGCTTCCTTGGTTTGCAGTACTGAAATTTTCTGCATTAATCCACAAAAGATCTGCCGTTCCAATATCTTGCCCTGCACTTTTTTCATTAATCAATTTATTTAGGTATTCAGGGGGATTCATAGGAACCCGCTTCAACGTAATATTGTATTTCTCTTTTAAAGATGCTGCAACAGTATTATCCATGTAGGCGTTGCACATTTCATTTCCACCCCACATGAGTATAGTTACTGTCTGATCTTTCCCAGCCTCTTCAACTACAGACCAGTTTTCAAATGCTTTTTCTTCACTCTTAGGAACTTTAGCAGAACACCCCACTAAAACTAACGTAAATAATAGCAATGTACAACTAAATATTTTAATTTGCAACTTCATATTCATTGTTATTTTCACTCCTCTTTAGCAAAAAATATATTTTAACAAAACGAATTATTCCAGTAATAAAGATTAGACTGTTTAATAACCAAATGATTTGTCCACGAAAAGAAACTAAAACAACTGATAAGGATAAAAAAACAAATGTTTCTGTACGCTCTATTAAACCATTATCATAATGCATGCTTTTAATCCCTGTATTAGCAAATAACGCCCCCGCCGAAAGGAATGTTGAAAAATTAAAAATAACAGAAATCAAAAACACAACAACAGGTATAGCTAATTCCTGATTGGCAATAACCATACCTAATACAAACATTGATTCCACCATGCGGTCAAGTATCATATCAAGAAATGCACCTGACTTGCTTGAAGTATTTGTATTTCTCGCCAATTGCCCATCAACTACATCTAGTAACCCCGATGCCCATAAAAATATCAAGGCTGTTTTATCATATTTAAACGAAAGGAATATTCCTGCTAGAATACCTACTCCAAAAGATAACAAAGATATTTGATCAGGTTTTAGCTGCAGTGTTTTTGCTAAATTAGCAAGCACGTTAACCGGTTTATTAATTAAAACTCTTGCTTTTGTATCTAACAAAATATTCACCCCCTAGAACTATCTTTTATGTTTTTTCATGTACCCACTGTCAATAAAATTCTTAATCATCCATGGTACTTTGCCACTCCAAATCACCCATCCAAAATGTAGAATTGCAGTACGCCCTCCAGTGCTAAAAATTGCAAGTTGATTTTTCTTAGGAATGTATGACTGTAAAGATTTCCCTTCAATCACTGCCTTTAGATTATTATATAAAATAGGTGCTTGCCTCACAGCATTTACACCGTTCTTTGCTAATTCAAGTTCCTTTATAGATGCACAATCTCCAGCAGCAAAAATAGAATCACTTGTGATGCTTTGCAATGTATTATTTACGACCAAATATCCGTTCTTATCTACTTTCAATTGGGATACCTTAAATAGATTTTTCCCTCGTGGACCAGTTGCCCAGATAACTGCATCGTAAAAATCACTTTTTTCTTCATTTATCCATATTCCTTTTTCTATCCCAAACTGAATTTGATCTACAATCTCAATTTTAGGATTTCTTCTAATACGTTTCACAAATGCTTTTCTAAGTCTGTTAGGCCCCCGGGGCAACAGGCCTCTAGAACCTAACACAATGGTAACTAATCTATTAGAAACATTTTGTCCCCCTATGGCTAAGGCAATTTCTAGAGATGCAGCACCTGATCCTACAACTGCAATATTTCCACTTGAAGACGATTCAATTATTCTCCTTAGTGCTGAAAGACTTTCAAAGGGTTTAACAGTAAATTGATTATTATTTATTTTTTTTTCATCTAGTTTTTCTGATGTTGATCCAATATCAAATGACACCATTTCATATTTTATAATTTCTTCATTTCCTAACAATAATTGCTTGTTTTTAGCGTCGATTTTCACAACAGGACTATTTATAAAATATATCCCATATCTTAGAGCAATGGCTTCTAAGTCAACTGAAGACTCTTCTTTAGTATAGATACCCTCTAGCCAAGATGATATCATCCCTGAATAATAGGTATATCTGTTGTCGCTAATAAGAATAACTTTATCTAAAAATTTTTGATCTCCTTTGGCCATTCTCAAAAGTTCTAAATGAGTATGCCCTCCACCAACTAAAACTATATTATTTTCTTTTATATCCATGGCAATCAACCTTTCTTAACTTAATTAACTTGTTGTCTACATCTACTTAATCGTCACTTGCAGTTCTTTTTTTTACAGCAATACTTATGATTGTGAATAAAATTAATAATACAACTGATAGAATTAAACCAGCTGGATTATCTTTCACTTCAATAGCGGATGAGCCAAAGTATACGTACAGCAAAGATCCAGGCAACATACCCACTAAACTTCCAAAAGCAAAATCCTTATAGGGTAAACTGGTTAACCCTGCCAAATAATTAATGGCATTAAATGGAATAATAGGTATAAGCCTCATAGTAATCATTACCCTCAATCCGTTGTTTTTAATCTTTTTATCCATAACACCCAAGTATGGGAAGCGCTTAGACAAAAATGGCATCAATGCTTTTCCAAAATAATGAGAAATCATAAATGTTAGTTGTATTCCTATATTCGAACCTACTACAGTCACTATTGAACCTAATTTAAATCCAAATAAAGCCCCAGCCAAAATTGTCATAGGAAGTCCTGGTAGCACTAGTAGCACACTTGCTATATAAAAACCAATGAATATTATAGGTGCAAAAGGATTGTCAGTAAATGTTTTAAAATATTCTGGTAAATCTAATTGAAATAAATATTTCTTTAGTGGGCTCAAAAATATAACTACAAGAACCACTACAAGTAATACAATTTTTAAATTATTTTTAAGATTTTTTTTTATTTTCCCCATTATTTTCACTTCCTAAATAAATAATAATAACTATATTTTTAAATTACTTATATTTCTATTTGTGTTATAATCATTATATATTATAGCATAAAACGACAATAAATGCTCTTCAATACATTGTAAAAAATTTAAATATAGTTTATATATTATTGTATCAATCCAAATTATGAGGGGGGATTTTCATTATGAAATATAATTATCACATAATTGTAGTGGGTGCTGGCAGTGGAGGTCTTGTAGTTGCTTCTGGAGCAGTAGCACTTGGTGCAAAAGTCGCTCTAATTGAATCGGAAAAAATGGGGGGAGATTGCCTGAATACAGGATGTGTTCCCAGTAAAAGTTTTTTAAAAAGTGCCCACCTTGCAAAAGATATCCATAATTCATCCTTATTTGGCATTGATTCTAGCATTAGTAATATTGATATGAAAGCAATAATGGGTCGGGTTCACAATGTTATTGCCGAAATTGAGCCACATGATTCAGTAGAGCGTTATGAAAGCTTAGGTGTTAATGTAATTAAAGGAAAAGGGGAATTAATTGACAAGCATAGTGTAAGAGTTAATGGGAAAGTAATTACAGGTAAAACCATTGTGATTGCTACAGGTTCTTCTCCTTCTATACCTAATATTCCAGGGTTAAATACAGTTTCATATTTTACAAATGAAAATATTTTTAATATAGAAAAAAAGCCTAATCATTTAATTGTGTTGGGTTCTGGGCCAATAGGACTTGAACTAGGCCAAGGATTTCAAAATCTAGGTTCAAAAGTTACTATTCTAACTAGAGGAAACTCCATTTTTAAAAAAGACGATCCTGAAGTTGAACCTCTTATGAAAAAAGTCTTTAATTCAGACGGTATTCAACTTAAACTGAATTGTAAAATTTTAAGTGTACAGAAAAAGCAAGAGGAAATCTCAGTTACTATGGAACAAGATGGAAAAACCTATGATATAGTTGGTGATGCACTACTTGTTTCACTTGGAAGAACACCTGTAAGCAAAAACATAGGACTAGAAAACATAGGTGTAAAACTAAATGATAGAGGATTCATTATTACCAATAAAAAACTTCAAAGTACCGTTAAAAACATCTATGCATGCGGTGATGTGACAGGACCATATCAATTTACCCATATGGCAGCCTATCAAGCTAGTATTGTTATTCGCAACAGTATATTTCACATAGGAACTAAACTAGATTATACTGCAGTACCATGGACAACTTTCACCAAACCTGAAGTAGCCCATGTTGGACACACAGAACCAACTGCTAAAGCTGCAGGTATATTTGCTAAAAGTATTATTATTCCACTTAGTGAAATTGACCGTGCTAAAACTGAAAATGAAGTTGATGGATTTTTAAAGCTTATTTTAGATAGGAAAAACAGGGTTATAGGCTCTACTCTTGTAGGCGACAAAGCTGGTGAAATGATTCCTATTGCAACATTGACTATTAAAAAGAAATTGAAGGTCTCTGAGTTTTTGAGCATTATTTTTTCTTATCCTACTGAGGCAGAAATTTTCAAATTTGCAGCTTTAAAAAACTTAAAGGATACCTTTAAACCTTGGCAATCAAAATTAATACAGTCTATTTTTCTTAGAAAATAGGCTGTAATAAAAAAAGAAAATTCTTCTAAAATTTTCTTTTTTTTCTTCATACATTGTCAAAAAAACATGGATTATATATGTTAATGTCCTGAATTCTTGGAATCCGTTTCATGTTCTTCTACTTTTTCAAATACAGCACGAATATTTTTTCTTGTACCAAAAACAACCAAGGTATCATCTTGTTCTACGATTGTTTCTCCTTTAATATTATTAATAATTGTATCACTTCGTTTAATTAGTAAAATATTTATGTTGTATTTTGATTTTAATTCTGTTTGTTCTAGCATTATATTTTCTAAAATTAAGGGTACATGTGTTAAAAACACTTCTGCCATAACCACATCACCATATGTGTCTAAAATAATAATTGGGTTGGACTTCTTTCCAAACATAATCCTATTTCCAACACGTTCAATTGTACCATTAAATGATTTTTTTACCCGTGTAGATTTCTGCAACAAATATAATGCAGCAATAAAAAAGCCTAGACCAACAATAATCCATATAAGGTACGTCATTTGTGTTTTTTTAAAAGCTACGAATAAATTTACAACTGAAGAAACAATGGTCACTGTAAAGGCATAACCAAATATCATAGTTATTCTTGCCAATTTCCTACGGATTTTTGATGTAGCAATAACTTCACTTTCCTGAGTAGTATACCCACTGTTAGTAAGCATTGACACAACCTGGAATTTAGCCTTATCCTCTGTTAAACCAGTTAAGCGGAACAACACTGTAAAAATTTCAGCAATCATAATATACACTAAAATAAATAAGAAAAATAAAAGTACAGCACCTATTAACCCCATAATTCATCCATGCCTTCCTGCATTATTTAAATAGAATTTATTATTATTTATACTTCTATGAACAAACTCTATATTTATTATATCATAACAACTAATTTATTGTAATACGAACTAATATTACATACATTTTTAAATTACCGAATTTATATTTTTAAATATTTAAAATTCCCGTAAAACCAAATCAGTAATTCCTGGGTTACTCCCCTGCTTTATTCTTATAACCTTTGGGTGTTTGCCATAACTGTATTTGTCCTCTATCATATTTTTCAAGTCATCACCACCATGGTATCCATGAATCAACCGGATATAATAAATGCTAGCATTTGCCTTTTTTAAATAGCTGTCAATACATATCTTTGCTTGGTAACAATTCATACCATGTAAATCTACCTCAACAATTCCTGCATCCATATAAAATCATCCCACCAATTTCAAATATTTGTATTTAGAAATTTCATATTAAAATTTTAACATAATAGAATATTAAAGGTTTTCTAAAAACTCTGCAGCTTGTTTGAAAACTTCATGTCGACCTTCTGAAAGCACTATAAGATGACCCCCTGTACTTGGTGTGTAGCTTACCTTTTTTGGGGAGTTGATGTTTTCTAAAATATAAACAGCACTTTGGGGCGTTGCTATATCATCATCATCTGCTTGTACTACTAACCCTGGACAATTTATTTTGTTCAAAAGCTCTGTACATTTAACCATTTCCATAAGTCTTCTAAGTTCATCAAAAATACAAATGGCTATTTTTTCATAATGTATGTGATACTGCTTAAAAATACCTATTTTCCCTTCCATGGAACGGTTTACATAGACCGTTTCTTCTGGATATTCTGTGGAAATAATAGAATTTGAAACAAGTTCTATGGGTGAAGATATGGAAATAAATCCCTCTATTTCAGGGTATTTGCTACAAAGCATCAGTGACAATATGCCACCGGTGGAAATGCCTCCAACATAAATTTTTTCATATTCTTTCTTAAGTTTCAAATAGTCATATTCTGCCTTACAAATCATATCTTCGGCAGTAGTATGCAATAAATCCTGTGGATATGTGCCGTGACCAGCTATATTTACACAGTGTACAGAATATCCATAATCGTTTAAGAACCTGGCCATTGGTATCATTTGAGCTGCCCCTGATGTTAAACCGTGCATAAGCAATATTGCTTTACCATTAGTACCTTCAAAAAAAATTTGATTATTTGTTTTCATAAAATACTCCTTCTATTAAGTTCCATACATTTTATATGTTCTATTATTTAATATTATGATATTTAAATTTTATTTGCAAATTTCGAAAAAGTCAAACTAGAAATAATTCTAAATATATTAAATTGGTTCCAATGACTTTAAAAGTATTTACAGCATAATTTTCAGATTTCTTATTACGATAATAAATGAGAAAGTGGAAACAAGCTTAATAGTAATATTTCAAACAGCAAAAGCCTTCGTTCTGACTGTTGGCTTCTAAATATGAAATATTCTCCTGTTATAGAATCTAAAATATTCATTCTGTTTAATAAAACAACATATCTTTCATCTAATTCAAATAACTCACTCACCTTATCAAATATATTCCTAGACTCCATTGTTCTATTGAATTCTGAAGACCTCCCAAGTAGTCTAACATTTTCAATACTCCTGTATTTAAATCGAATGCATTTTGCAATTGTTGATATAACCTTTTTTTTATTAGCTCGCAAATATCCCCTATTCAAATACATAATAAATTTACCCGCTTCATCCAAAACTTCCGACAATTCTGTCTCAATCTTGTAAAGTTCTGCGGATTTTGCCAATACAGTGGCTACAATATCATTGATGTATTTTCCATAATGAAATTCTTCATCAGCATCTTCCCATAATTTAATACTTGCGTCTTCGCTGTTTAAATACATTACATGAGTTTCGCTAAATTTAGAAATCATTTTATAGTCTAATTCAACATATGTTTTTCCCAAATATTCAAGAAAAACATAAATCTCTTCCTGATTGAAATTTATAAATGTAACACAACCGTAAGTATATATGTATACTGATTTATTTGGTGAAGAATACTTAAGTATTTTTTCAACTTCATTGCTATCTATTTTAATATATTCTTTCCATACAGCTTCTAGTTTTAAGTTGAAAAATGAACCTATTTGCGCGAGAGGTAATTTTGCAGCCGCTTTATATGTATTAAAATTTACTCTTTCCATATTGCACCTACCTTATTTAAACAAATCAAGTATCATTAGAATTACTTCAACTACTATAAGAATAACTACAATCCATTCTACAAACAAGCCTCGTATAGAGTGACTTATGGAAGCGAGACCGTCAATTATACTTTTTAAGATTTCAGTCTTGCTTTTAATAACTTCATATCTATCAGTCAACTCAAAAAATTCAGACATGCTATTATAAAAATGTGCTGCATCACTATTCGTCCAGGTAATGTCAGGTTTGTCTAAAATCATTATGTAAGCTATTGTATTGTATTCATGTCTGACAATTCTTGATGTTGTCTTGGCAAGTTCCTTATTTCCGATGTTCAATTTTCCCTTTTCAAGATTATCTATTTTACTTTCAAGGTCATCAAGAATTCTTCCAAGTTGTTCTTCTATTCTTTCAAGGGCAACTGATTTTGCAATTACAATGGATATGAGTTCAGGGTAAAACAACTCATTATTAGGAATTCCAACATAACTATCTGTAAAATCAAGTTCTTCTCCTTCAACAATATTAAGAGCATAATCATCTTGAAATTTCTTGTATTGTTCAATATCAATTTCAGGTTTTATACTTTTTAAATATACCATAAAAATATCAGCATGTTTATCTATAGAGTTAATAAAGACAATACTTCCAAAAGAAAATACAAGTATTTTTTCGGTTTTTCCTGCTTTTTCCCCAATTATTCTTTCAAGCACATCTTCCTGAAGAATAAGAGGTTCTTCCCATGTGTATTTTTTTTTGATATTACATTCTACCGCAATTTTGTTAAGGTCAATTTCATTTGTCACTGCATAGGTTTTAAATACTAAATCATTCATATTATTCACCACTCATTATTTATTTAATTAAAACTAAATTTGTAAATGTACCTATTATTTGTTAAAATCACTATTTTATTTAGTTAATATATGCTATCAAACAATTAGCAATATTATTCAACATTTAACTAAAAAAGCGATACATTTATTAATATTTTAATATAAAATATCTTCTAGTTACTCAATCTATAATACACAACATTTCAATAAATACATATAATAAAATGAATATATAAATCTAAGGAGTGATATATTTTCATGTACAACAATAGAAATAATAATTTTAATCATGGACCATATATAGCAAAAAATATGCTAATTAAAAAAGCAGAAATATCAACTGAGCAACCTCCAATTGTGGAAATTCCTGACGGAGCAGAAACAGGGTACATATGTATAAGCGTTTTTACTGCACTAGGAGCCCTTCCTGTTGAAAATGCTATAGTAACCGTATATAATATTTTAGACAATGGAGAAGAACATTTGCACGCCAAATTACTTACAGATTCTAGTGGGAGAGTACCTGACATAGAATTGCCAGTGTTACATGATCCATTAAACCCATTAGTAAGTCCCAATTATTATTTTACCACTTATAACTTAAGAACACAAGCTGATAACTTTTATACGGTTAATGTTTTAGGCATAAGAATTTTCCCAGGTATAAAAACAAATTACAAAATTGATTTAATTCCTCTTATGGCTGATGAAAAAGGAAAAATACCAGAGCAAACATTTATAATTCCTCCAAGCACAATAGATAGATCAAACGAATAATATTTTATAATTAAAAAAGCTATAGAATTGAACTGACCCCCATATGTTAGACCTAAAATTCTAACATATAGGAGGTCATTTTT
>JBGUET010000003.1:0-27532 GCA_041821225.1 Sedimentibacter sp. | reverse complement strand
GCCGGCAAATCTTTCCATTCAAGTTCCTTGTATATAAATTTTGCTACAAATAGAGCATATACAACAGATACTGCTGAAGCTTCCGTGGGAGTAAATATTCCACCATATATACCACCCAATATAATAACTGGCATAAGTATGGCCCATATTGCATCTAAAAATGATTTGCCTACTATACTAAATGTAATTTCTTCAATTGACTTTATTTCATATTTTCGACAAGTAACTATGGCAACAATTATTATTGCAGAAGCCAGACTTAATCCAGGAATAAAGCCTGCTAAAAACATTTTACCTATAGATACACCAGCAATAACCGCATAAGTAACCATTGAAATACTAGGAGGTATAACGACTCCCAACGTTCCAGCAGAGGCCCCAATAGCTGCTGCTCTGTCTTTGGGATAACCTGCCTTTTCCATGTTTGGTATCATTATTCCACCTATTGCAGCCACAGTAGCAGGATTCGAACCAGATATCGCCCCAAAAAATGCAGATGCAATTGTTGTTATTATTGCAAGGCTGGCTGGAAGTTTACCTAACAATACTTGGGCAAATCTAATAAGTCGTTTAGAAATTCCGCCCCTTTCCATAAGGTCTCCTGACAATATGAAAAATGGTATTGCCATAAAAGGGAAACTGTCTATTGAAGTAAACATTCTTTGAACTAAAACTACTAATGATGTATTCATATCTCCGGTTAATAGTGCTACTAATGCTGCAATTCCAAGTGAAATTGCTATTGGTACATTAAGCATTAACATGACAGCTAAAGTTATAAATAGGACTAACCCCATATTTTTCGCCTCCCTTAAATGTTGCTATCTTTATCTACGACATATTTTCTTATTGCAAACTGCAATGTACGAACTATCATTATAGTTAATCCCACTGGAATAGCTGAATATACAAACCAAATAGGCATTCGCAACGCTGGACTCGTTTGTCCCATTATTTTTAAAGAATTTATTAGGCCAAAACCAATATAACCTATAAAACTGCAATACGTAACAATAATCACTGTCCTAATTATGAAAAATATCTTATAAGTTGATTTTGGAAGTGCATTTACTAAATTATCCACTGTAAAATGTCTGTTGCTTTTGGCCCCAGCTCCTATACCTAAAAAAACCAACCATACCATTAAATATCTAGCTAATTCTTCAGCCCAAGGAATTATTAAAATCTTTGTAAATCTAAAAAAAGTTGCCATAAATATTACTACAACCATAATAGATAGTATAACAGTTAATGCTTTCTCTTCAAAATTGTCAAGAATATTAAGTAGTTTTTTCAACATGCATACCTCCATTTCAAATTTAAATGAATAGAATACACATGTATTCTATTCATTTAATAATCATTATTCGCCAGTGAGTGCCTTTATATATTCAGGATTAATTTCAGATTCAAATTGTGCATATATTGGTTCACACGCTTTTTTCCATAACTCTTTATCTACTTCTGTAACTATAACACCATCAGCTTTTATTTTTGCAACTAATTCTTGATCCATTTGTGTACAGTAGTTTCTTTCCCAAGTTCTTGCTTCTGCTTCAGCTTTAACTATTGCATCTTGTATATCTTGAGGATATGCATCAAATGTATTTTTACTAATCATCATAACTGATGGAGAATATACATGTCCTGTTAAAGAAAGGTATTTTTGAGCTTCAGCAAATTTATTTGTATCAAATATTACTAATGGATTTTCTTGTCCATCTATAGTTCCTTGTTGAAGTGCTGTAAATAATTCTGAAAAAGCCATAGGTGTAGGCATTGCCTTAAGCAACTGGAATGTTGCCATATGTATTGGATTCTCCATTGTTCTTATTTTAATCCCAGCCATATCTTCAGGAGTAACTATCTCTTTTTTGCTATTAGAAATGTGTCTAAATCCATTTTCCCAGAAACCAAGGGCTTTAATATTAATAGGTTCTAATGAAGACAAGATTTCTTTTCCAATTTCTCCATCCATTACTTTGTATGCTTTCTCTTTATCTGTAATTATAAATGGTAGGTCAAAAACTTGAAATTCTGTTGAAAAGTTAGGAAGTGGTCCAGTTGAGCTAAGGCACATTTCCAAAGTATCAAGACTTAGTCCTTCAATCATATCTCTTTCATTTCCAAGTGTAGCGCTAGGAAATAATTGAACATCAACCTTACCATCAGTATATTCTTCTACTAATCTTTCAAATTCTGCTGAACCTTTTCCGTAGTGGCTATCTGGCTCTGTAGAAAACCCTAATCGTATTATTATTTTTTCATCTGTTGCCGGTGTGCTATCTTTTTCTGCAGGTGCTGCAGTTTCAGTTTTTGATCCACATGCTGCCAATGTAAACATTAAAACAACTACCATTAGTAAAGCAATAAATTTTTTCATCTTTTTAGCCTCCAATTATTTTTTATTTGTTTAACAAGTTATTTCTTGAACCCATGAATTTGTTATTTATTAACATCAACTCCTTTTCTTTTATTTAGTTACTCATTCATCTTCTTTTTTCAAATGTTTCCATGTACCAACAGAGTATTTTATGGCTTTTTCTCCAGCTTCAAGATCTCTGTTTTTTATGGCATCTATAATTGGTCTGTGACATCTTAGCGCCTCTTCTAAAAAAAGCTCGTCTCTTTTATCCTTATAAATATTTGGAACATATAAGTCCATCACAAAGTTATATATAGTTTGTATTAATTTGTTTTCCGTTGCCTTACCAAGTGCTGTATGAAACATTAATTCGGTCTCAATTAATACTTCGTCTTGAAACTCTTTGCTCTTTAATTTCTCATCAGTATATCTATATGCACTCTCTAGGTTTTTAATATCTTCCTCCGTCGCATTTTGTATTGCTATTTTTATTATTCCTAATTCTATCATTTCCCGCAGTTCTTCTAATTCATTTACATCTCCCTGATTTATTATTAATCTAAAGAGTAAAGGGTCAAATAAAATTCCATCTGTAGTATCAGCTATATAGGTTCCGTCGCCTCTTTTAATTTTAACTATTCCGTAAGCTGACAGTGTTTTCATAGCTTCTCTAACAGAACCACGGCTAACATTTAACATAAGTGAAAGTTCTGTTTCACTAGGTAATTTATCGCCTGGAACCAACTTTTTTGCTACTAAAAGTCTTTTTATAGTTTTTACAACAACCTCCGTCGCCACTTCTCTTTTTTCAATTTTAAAAATATTAGCATATTCATCTTCAATTAGCACAACCTTAGACAACGTTTTCACCTCTCGGAACTTCTGACATTATGCCACAATTAATATTATCTCTCTAAAATTTTAAACATTAAACATCCTATGTTTACGTTTTCCTAATTATAGCATTTGCCTCCGCTTCTGTCAATATATCCTAGTGCGCATTTTTTAACAACCACTATTTTGTTATTATCAATAATTATTATGTTTTATAAAATCGTTTTCACTGTTGGTTGATATATCAGTCTCTGCAGAAAGTATATAATTCGAATTATTTATTAATAATCGTTATTTTTTTACCATTCTAATTTATTTTATTTTATTAACATAATTATTAACTAAATTTAATAATTATCATATAAGGTTATACTATAAAACTTCTATTGAATTTTATTTTTTTGTATGTTAATATAGATAAAATCGAATATGTAACAGAGTAGACAAGATGCGTTAAGTGTTAAGGGATGGGATGTCGCCCTTAAACGAAAGATTATTTCTGCGGTATCTTGTCGCTTCCGCTGTATTTGAGATATGGCTTTTAGCCTTATTCTCCTATATTGTGCGGAGGTATTGCTTTGCTCAATAAGGAGAATATTATGAGAAGTAATACTGATACACAAAAATTCACATCTTTAATGATTGTGAGAGCTGGTCTTTTTATGGCCATGAGTTTAGTTTTAAAGGTGTTATTTGAAATTTACGTACCTATAGCTGGAATACCTGCACTTAGGATAACTTTCGCATCAATTCCAATTATCCTTTCAGGCATGGTATTAGGGCCTGCAGCTGGCTTTATAACTGGTGCAGCAACTGATATCATTAATTTTAAGATTAAGCCAGGGGGACCATTTTTTCCAGGTTTTACTTTGGCAAGTGCATTAAGTGGGTTTATTCCAGGAATTATTTACAAATATTTAAAGAAAGAAATTAATTTCAACTGGTTGAATACATTATTTATTTCTTTATTGTCTGTTGGCTTTGTTTCAGTTTTTATTTATAATGGATTGTTGACTTTTGATAATGGAATAATGTATGATGGTAAGACTCTTAACGTACTGTACATTATAGGGTTTTTTGCCTTGGTTGTTGCTTATTTATTAATTCCCATTAAATTAACATCTTCAACCAAAGACTTAAACATGAATAAAATTGTATTTACAATAAGCATAACTCAGTTAATCACATCAATTATTTTAAATACTTACTTTTTATCGGTTTTGTATGGCAAGGGGTTTATTATTTTCTTGCCCGCCAGAATATTGACAAATTTCTTTACAATACCATTGTATTCAGTAATCATAGCAGCAATATTGGGTGCATTGAAAGGAAGATTTATACTAAAATAAAGTGAAAAACCACCCTTGGGTGGTTTTTATTTTATTTTAGTAATACTGTCTGCTACTAGTTTTCCAGTTGAAAAGGCTCCTTGAATATTAAAACCTCCTGTATCCCCATCAAAATCTATAACTTCCCCTGCAAAATAAAGATTATGAACTATTTTAGATTCCATTGTTTTAGAATTTATTTCATCTGTTGACACGCCGCCCTTAGTCACCATGGCAATATTAAAATCTCCTAGCTTTTCCACTTTAAAGGCATGACAGGATAAAAGTTCTATAAGTTTTTTCCTACTATTTTTATCTAACTGACTGCATGAAATATCATCATCAACACCAGACAATTTTATTATTTTATCTATAAAGCGTTTAGGAATATCTAATTGCTTTAAAACAGTTTTAACCATAAGCTTTCCAGATACAGCTACAGTTTTTTCAAAGAATTTTTTAAATTCTTCTGAATTTGAAAACTGTGTAAAGTTAATTTTTAAAACATCCCCATTTTCAATATACCTTGAATTATTTAAAATAACAGGACCAGAAATATTAACATGGGTAAAAAGCAAATCTCCTGCAAATTCTTTTATTTTTTTATTGTTTCTCCATAAAGTTATTTTAATATTTTCAAATGATATACCAGACAATTCATTAAATTTATAATTCTCCACATATACTGGAACCAAAGCCTGCCTTGGTTCTGAAATTTTATGTTTCATCATTTTTGCAAAATCATATCCATCACCACAAGAACCTGTACTAGTATAGGATTTTCCCCCAGTAGCTATTACTAGTTTCTCGCATGCATAAGAATTTTTTGAAGTTTCAATTAAAAACAGTTTATTGATTTCATCATATATTACTTTTTCCACTGCTTCATTGTAATATATTTGTGTTTTATTCTCTTTGCAACACTTAATAAGTGTATCTAATATGTCTGAAGCATTGAATGAACTTGGAAACACTTTGTAGTCTTCTCGTATGATGCTGGCAACACCATGATTTTTAAAAAAATCCATGGCATCTTTATTGGTAAAGTTATAAAGGGCAGTTTTTACAAATCTGCCTTTATCACCATATTTATTTATAAAATTATCAATACTACAATTATTTGTGTAATTACATTGTCCTGCTCCAGACAGTAGCAACTTCTTTCCAGGTCTTGAATTTTTTTCAAGAATAATCACATTTTTATTTTTTATGGATAAGCCACTAAAAAGTCCTGCAGCTCCTGCTCCAATTATAATAACATCATATTTCATTTATACATTGTTTCCTTCTGGTTCAGCATTTTCCTCAATTTCTATATTATCTGTACCATCAGTTTTTCCTGACTCTTCAATATCATCCATGTTCTTTATTTCATACTCATCTTTCATTTTTTCAATATTAACTTTTGCTTGCACCGAATATTCTATTCCACTATCACTTGTATATGTTCCCATAAAAGTTATTTCATTTTTTCCCTCATCCGCAGTAAAACTTGAATATTTGTTATTGTAATCTAAATCAAGCTCTTTCTCTGTTGAGGTTATTATGTCATGAAAAACATAAACATTTGAATTGGACTTTTGCAACAATACTGTTGTCGTATCTGGCAACAAATATACATCTTGGGCAGATTCAAATGTATTCACTATTTCTTTGTTTTCCACATCAAGTACTTTCATTTCATTTGAGGAACCACTTTTAAGAATAATATATTTGCTTCCTAACCACTTCCAACTACCTTCCTTGCCAAATGAAGCTCCATCTATTAATATAGGTTTGTTTTGTCCAATTTCCCATACAAATATTTGATGAAAGTTATCTCCATATCCAACAGTACTGAACAAAATTCTGCTTTCATTTGATTGAATTATCTCGATTTCTTTGTAATTTTCAGCCAATAGATTTTTGCTATCATTTAAATATGCAGCAATACTGTTTTTATCAGTTTTTTCTGTATTGAACTCAGGTATGTTCTTGTTTTCAACGATGTCCAATTTAGATTCTGCTTCTTGCAACTTAGAAATTACTGATTCATTATTCTTAGCTAAGTTCAAATAATCTTTTTCCATTTTTTCAATTTCTGTCTTCGCATTATCTAGTTCTTCCTTTAAGCTGTCATTTTCCTTTTTGACTTCCCCCGCATTTATTATTCCCTCATATTCAGCTGGACCTACCCCTGTTTCTTGGGATGCTGGGAGTTTGGTACAACCAAATGCAAAAAATGCAGTTGAAACTGTTAATAATATAATCAAATTAATTTTACTCATACTATCATCTCCATTCTTTAGATTTTATGAGTAAAAAAGCATCTAGGCAGATGCTTTTTTACTTAATATTTTCACTGTATCATTATGCTTGCAGCTACATATTCTCCGCCTTGAAAAATAGCAGTGCTTAATATACTTTCGCCCTCTGTTAAGTCTTTAATGTATTTTGTACTACCTGAAGTGTTGAACATTTTTGTACTACTTGTAATTCTTAGATACACCAATTCTTTCTGTCCATTATCTTTTACATTTTGCATCATTAAAAGTTTATCGTCAACATTCAAAAATATTATTTTTCCATTAAAGTTTTTAGCAGTTTGAAGTTCCGCTGCTTCCATGGTAACTATTTCGTCTCCAGAAGTATTAACATTAACTGTATATCCAAGACGCAGGTCGTAAATTGTTTCATTTTTGCTACCAATAGTAATGATTACATCATTGCTTACTGTATACTGATTTACATCTCCATCTTCATTGGCAATTTTTATTTTATTTATTGGTCCAATTAAAATTTCTTGAATTGTACCGCTCATTTCCGCTTCTTTAGCTATTGTGTTTATTCCTATCATTTCATCATATTCTGTTGTTATTGTAACTTCATCTCCAACTCTCACTTGATCAAAACTTGATTCATCATCATTTCTTGTAACCTCAACGTCACTGTTAAATATGAATGTTTTAAGAACCCCATCCTCAGTTTTTATTGAGATTTTAATTGGGTAGTTAGCATAATCAATTGCAGTTATTGTACCGTCAAAATTTTTTATTCTACTGATGGAGTTAATTTGATACACTTCATCATCATCTAAAAATAATGTGATTTCATCTTCTTCATCAAGGTTTTTCAATTCGGTTTTTTTACCATCAATATATATGTTGGCCCCTGAAGGAACGTCATATATAAGCTTGTGGTTATCTTCATCAATTATTGTTATTTTTGCTGGATCAACATATGCAACAAATGATATAATTCCTCTTACAACATCTACGGAACTGTCTGCAGCTAGACTTACTGCAACCCTTTCATCGTTTATTTTACAAGTAACCACCATGTCCTCATCTAAATCATCTAAATCTGCATCTTTGCCATTTAAAGTTACATCAGTATTCTTATCTATTTTTACTATACTACTAATTTCCATATCATTTTTAACATATATGTATGATTCAGCAGCACCTGTAGATATTTCTGTTATAATCCCGTTTACAGATGTAGTTTCCTTATAATCACTAAAGTCAGGATAAACATCAGCATCTTGGGTATAATTGTATGCCTTGTCCATCAATGTCGCTATTTCAGCCCTAGTTATGCTTGCAGAAGGATTTATATTTTTAATACTGTCTCCTTGCATTATTTTCTTGTCGTACATAACATATATATATGGTCTTGCTGAGGTTGATATCTTTGCTGCATCAGCAAATGGAAGTGTATATACTTTTAAACTTTGTGCTTCATCCCCAAGCATCATGGCTTTTGTAACAAGAACAGCTATTTCTTCTCTTGTAGCATCTTGAAAAATAGTTTTATTTGAAAACATATCTTTAATACCATTTTCAGATACAACACCAAGTTCAATTATTACTGACAAATAATCAAAAGACCATTCATTGTACAATGTATTTGGCATGTCCTCTAAAACAGGTTTATATTTTTCTATTATTTCGTTTTTTATGTCATCATCAATATCATAGAGCCTTGATATCATAACTAAAGATTCCAAAACAGTTACATTGTTATCAGGTTTAAACGTACCGTCATCATACCCTGAAACCATTCCATTGGCAGCCACTCTTTCTATATTGCTCTTTGCCCAGTGAGTTGATATATCTGTAAATACAACAGCATTAGCAGTCATTGTCAACACTAGAGAAAACGCAATTATTAACAATATTATTTTATTGAATATTCTATTTTTCATAATACCTCCTACCCATCTATATTTAATAAATTATACCATAAATGCATTGATTCTGCAATCATATTATTGATTCCTATGGTTTATATCCTGTCCTGTAATTAAAGGTTTAACGTTATTTTATTTACTCGCTATCTTTTCTAATTTAGCTGATGATCAGCTATTTATTATGTTGTACCCATAAAAATATCACTAAGATTAATAAAGCCTATTGACTTCCTGAAATAATATGATAGATTTTAATCATAAAAGTATGTATGGGGGGTTTATATGCTATTAATATTGAATAAAACTGCTAATATATCAGAAATCAATTTAATAAAAGAAAAAATTTATAAAATAGGATTTGAGCTAAACGAAATTAAAGAATCTAATTATCACATTATTAGCATTATTGGAGATACTAGTAAAATTGACCCAGGAATATTCCAAGTGTATAATGCCATTGACAAAGTCATATTTGTGCAAGAACCATATAAAAAAGCAAACAGATTATTTCATCCAAGCAATACAGAAATAAAAGTTAATAATGAATCAATAGGTGGAAATAAAATATCTATAATAGCAGGGCCCTGTTCTGTAGAAAGTAAAGAGCAAATCTTGACAATTGCTAAAGCTGTGAAGATGTACGGAGCAAACTTTTTGAGAGGTGGAGCCTTTAAGCCACGAACTTCCCCTTACAGTTTTCAAGGATTAAAAGAAGAAGGTCTTGAACTTTTAAAATATGTTAGACAAAAAACTGGCCTCCCAATTGTAACTGAAATTATGTCTTCTGATTATTTGGAAGAGTATGTTGAAAATGTTGATGTTATACAAGTTGGTGCTAGAAATATGCAAAATTATGAACTTTTAAAAGAATTGGGGAAAACAAATAAGCCAATACTTTTGAAAAGGGGACTTTCTTCAACTATAGAAGAATTGCTTATGTCTGCAGAGTACATATTGATTGGAGGAAATCCTAATGTAATTTTGTGTGAGAGAGGAATAAGAACTTTCGAAAATTATACTAGAAACACTTTGGACTTAAGTGCAATACCCGCAATCAAAAAATTGAGCCATTTGCCAATCATAGTTGATCCCAGCCATTCTACAGGCATGTGGTGGATGGTGGAGCCAATGGCTATGGCTGCAATAGCTGCAGGTGCAGATGGATTATTAATCGAAGTTCACAATGACCCAGAAAATGCATTGTCTGATGGAGATCAATCTATAAAACCAGAAAAATTTCAACAGCTCATGGTAAAATTAAAAATTATTGCTACAGCTGTTGGTAGAGAAATATAGAATATAGCTCAACATCTTAGCTGCATAAAAATAGCGCACCAGCATAAGCTATTGCGCTATAATGTCTAACTTGTTGAAATCACATAATTTCCCATTTCTTTATTTATCTTTTGTTTTTTTCTTTGCCAATTCAAATTCTTCTTGCATTTCAGTAGAAGGTTCAAGCGTCATCTTTGATACTAGGTATATAAATATACAGGATACTATAAATGCCGGCAATAGTTCATAAACACCGAAAATTCCGCCCATTGGTTTGAGAATAAGTTTCCATATAAACACCATGGCACCTCCTGAAAGCATTCCTGCTATTGCTCCCTCCCGATTTGTCCTCTTCCAAAACAATGAAAATAATGTTATAGGTCCAAAAGTTGCACCAAAACCAGCCCATGCAAAGGAAACAATGGTGAATATAACACTTTTTTCATCAAGTGCAATTACAATTCCTATTATAGAAATTAAAACAAGCATAATTTTAGATATGTTCATAACCTGTTGGTCGGTTGCGTCTTTCTTAATTAAATGCTGAAATATATTCTTTGAAAAAGCAGATGCTGCTATTAACAAATATGAATCTGATGAACTTATTGTTGCAGCTAATATGCCTGCCATTACAAATCCTGCTAACATAGAAGGAAGTAGTTTTGATGATAGTACAATAAATACACTTTCAGAAGCACTGTATGTTAATAGTTCTGTTGGGAAAAGCGACCTTCCTATTATTCCAATAAAAACTGCTGCAAAAAGAGAAATCATAACCCAAACAATTGCAATTCTTCTTGATTGAGTAAGTTCTTTGGGATCTCTTATAGCCATGAATCTTAGTAAGACTTGTGGCATTCCAAAGTAACCCAACCCCCAAGCCATAGTGGATAATATTGTATATAGACCATATTTTCCTGCTTCACCAAACTGTGGAACTCCGTTGATAATTTGCTGAGTACCATTAACTACAATTGGAGATGCTATACCAAAAAATTCAAAAAAACCAGGTATTGATTTAGAATTTTTCACAACTTCTGATATACCTCCTGCAGTAGTAACTCCAACGGCCAAAATGGTAATAAGTGCAATAATCATAACAAAGGCCTGCATTGTATCTGAAGCCGTTTCCGCCAAAAATCCACCTAAGTATGTATAAAACAAAACGAACGCCGCTCCTGCAATCATCATGTACTGATATTTAAAACCAAACAATGTACTAAAAAGTTTGCCTACTGTTACAAAACAGCTTGAAGCATAAACCGTAAAAAATACCAAAATAAAAATAGCTGAAATAGTCATGATTAATTTGTTTTTTTCTTTAAAACGATTGCTGAAAAAATCTGGAAGTGTTATTGAATTGCCTGCCACAATTGAATAATTATGAAGTCTTTTAGCAACAAAAAGCCAGTTTAAGTAAGTGCCTGCAGCAAGTCCTATCGCTGTCCACACTGCATCGCTAAGTCCATACCAGTATGCCACTCCAGGAAGACCCATTAAGAGCCAGCCACTCATGTCAGAAGCCTCAGCACTCATAGCTGTAACCCATGGGCCCAGTGATCTACCTCCTAAAAAATAATTTTCACTACTTTCATTGGCACGTTTTGCAAAATACAAGCCGATGCCTAAAACAATAGCCATATATATAATCATTGAAATAAAAATTTGTAAAGTGTCCCCGTTCACTAATGAACCTCCTTTTTGTAATAGTTTTTATTTGAATTTATTTGTTGCTATTTATTATTTAAAATGCATTATAATAAATTATATGTGCAACCTTAATTTTAGTCAACCACAAATAGCAAATGTTTTCTTAAAATAAGTTTAATTAAAGTACATTAGTATATTATGCAATATAAATTTTACAAATTAAAAACAGATATGCATATTTAGCACATCTGCTTCATTTTTATAAAAATTTATCCAAAAATATCATTGATTACTTGTTTAACCGTTGTCATTTTGTTTATGGTACCTAGGTTGGCTCCTGAAAATATCAAACCGTCTCTCCCCTCCACAGAATCTATCAAGCCTTTTGATATGCAGTAAGGAATACTTAAAGGGTCACAATCAGGCATGCATTTAAAGCACTTATTAACAACAGCGCCATTTTTTATTGAATCCATAAGAAATGGTGTAGGTATTGCTCTTGCAGGCATTCCCACAGGGCTTTTTATTATTAGCGGATCATCATTTTTTGCATTTATATACGCAAGTTTAAAATTTTCATGAGCGTCACATTCAACAGTTGGAACAAAGACACTTGACAATTGAAATCCATCTGCTCCAGCTTCAGCAAGCTCTATAATATCCTCTTTTGTTCTTATTCCACCTGCTGCTATAACAGGGATTTTTACGTTATATTCCTCTTCGTAAGATACCACTAATTGTTTAACTTCTACTACAATATCTTTTAAAAGCATACATTTACCTTCAAGCAATTCAACTTCCTTAAAACCCAAATGTCCTCCTGCTAAAGGACCTTCTACTATAACAGCATCCGGAAGTTTATTCTGTTTAAGCCAACTTCTAATTATTATTCTTGCAGCCTTTGCGGAAGAAACTATTGGCGCTATTTTAGTTGCAGAATCTTTTACCAATTTAGGAAGAGCCAAAGGAAGTCCTGCTCCTGATACAATTAGGTCTATTTTTTCTTCAACAGCTTTTTTAACATACAGTTCATAATTGCTCGTAGCAACCATTAAATTCATGGCTATAATACCCTTTGTCTTTTCTCTTGCTTTTTTTATTTCACTTGCTATTGCCCTTAAATTTGCTTCCACTGGATTCACGAAGAAATCAGGTTCTCTAAAACCAATTTGAACTCCTGATATTGTACCAATTCCTCCTTCGTTTGCTACAGCAGATGCTAAGTTAGACAATGATACACCTATGCCCATGCCTCCTTGAATTATAGGAAGTTTAGCAGTTAAATTTCCAATTCTTAATTCTCTTAATTCCATATATACTCCATTATTTCTGATATCAGTTTATTTGATACTCAAAGTATATACGTTTTAATCTTTGTTGTCAAGAAAAAAAGGAATGCATTTAAATGCATTCCTTTTTTCTTTTATTATGAATGATGTGAACTGTATTCTTCTAAAGCAGCCTTTGTTTTTTCCTGTTTTTCTTCAATTGCTGCTTTAACCATTAAATCTTTAACTTTCATCAGCCTTGTTTGATTGCCTCTCTCATTTTCATCAAGCTTCATTTGTATATACTTAATAGTTTCTTGAAACTGAGGAATCATAACATATTCTAGAGCATTAACTCTTCTTCTTGTTTTTTCAATTTCTGCTGCAAGGAGCTGAACCTCTTTTTCTACAGCTGCCAAACGTAGCATTTCAGGGAATATTTCTGATAAATTTTCAATAGCGCTGTCAAGTTCAGCTGAAGTATTGGCAAATCCGTATGGATAGATATTTGATGCATCATCTGAGGTTGTATTAAATTCAAACACAGGAACATCTACGCTCATTACGTTTTTATTACCTACTTCAATTGTAACTCCCTGCTTCGGGTACATTAATGCTTCATCTAAAACTTCTGTGGACATTACTGCACTAGCTAATACAAAATTGGAATATACATCTCCAATATGCAATTCAACTTGCTCACGCAACTTTTTATTTTCTCTGGCAAGCTCCAAAAACTGTTTCATAAGCTCATCACGTTTGTCCTTCAGCATCTTGTGACCTTTTAAAGCCACTTTTAAACGCTTTTTCAAAGAGGTTAACACCATTCTGGTCGGATTTACATTTAACCTTGCCATGCCTGATCACCCCTCATCTATTCATTTTTTGGATAATATTTTTCAATATAAGCATCTCTTATACGTTTTAATTCACTTTTCGGAAGAATTGTTAATAAATCCCAACCGATTTGTAATGTTTCTTCAATAGTTCTATTTGTTCCATAGCCTTGAGATACATATTTTTTTTCAAACTCATCAGCAAATTTAGCATAAAACTTATCAATATCTGAAAGCGCAGCTTCACCAAGTATTGCCATAAGTTCCTTAGATTCTTTACCTCTTGCATAAGCAGCAAAAAGTTGGTTCAATAAATCAGCATGATCTTCTCTAGTCTTCCCTCTGCCTATACCTTTATCTTTCAAACGTGATAAAGATGGAAGTACATCAATAGGTGGTTTAATATTTTTCCTGTACAATTCACGGGAAAGCATAATTTGTCCCTCTGTAATGTATCCTGTCAAGTCTGGAATAGGATGTGTTTTGTCATCCTCAGGCATTGTCAAAATAGGAATCATAGTTATAGAACCTTCAATATCTCTTTTTCTTCCTGCTCTTTCATAAATGGATGCCAAGTCTGTATATAAGTATCCAGGATATCCACGTCTTCCTGGGACTTCCTTACGAGCTGCAGACACTTCACGTAACGCTTCAGCATAATTTGTTATGTCAGTAAGTATTACTAGAACATGCATTCCTTTTTCAAATGCAAGAAATTCAGCAGCTGTCAGTGCCATACGAGGAGTTGAAATACGTTCTATGGCAGGGTCATCAGCCAAGTTCATGAACAATACTGTTCTGTCGATTGCTCCTGTTTTTCTAAAGTCAGAAGTAAAGAAGTCTGCCTCTTCGTAAGTGATACCAATTGCAGCAAATACAACGGCAAATTTCGAATCTGTTCCTAAAACTTTAGCTTGACGAGCAATTTGTGCCGCTAGCTCAGCATGAGGCAAACCTGAACCAGAAAATATAGGCAATTTTTGCCCTCTAACCAAAGTGTTTAATCCGTCTATTGCTGAAACACCTGTTTGTATAAATTCATCAGGATAATCTCTTGCACATGGATTCATAGGAAGTCCATTAATATCCATTCTTTTTTCTGGAATTATTTCAGGGCCATTGTCAATAGGTCTTCCAAGGCCATCAAATACACGACCTAACATATCGTAAGATACAGCTAATTCCATTCCTCTTCCAAGAAATTTAACTTTGCTTTCTGCAAGGTTTATTCCAGCTGAGCTTTCAAATAACTGTACTAATGCATTACTACCATTAATTTCAAGAACCCTGCAGCTTCTTGTTTCTCCACTTGGAAGTTCAATTACTCCAAGTTCATCATAAGCTACATTTTCGACATTCTTAACTAGCATTAAAGGTCCTGCTATCTCGGAAATAGTTTTATATTCTCTAATCATGCTATTCGACCTCCTTGCTTGCTACAAGAGCTGATATTTCAGCTTTCATTTGCTTTTTAATACTTTCGAATGCTTCTTTAATATCTTTTTCTTCAGTATATTTATATCTTCCTATTTTTTCTTTTATAGGCAGGTTTGATAGTGCTTTAAAATCAGCACCTTCACTTAACGCCTTTATTCCATCATCATAATACATCAAAATAAGTGTCAACATTTTATGTTGTTTTTCAAGAGATGTATAAGTGTCCACTTCATGGAATGCATTTTGATGCAAATAGTCTTCTCTTATGGAACGAGTTGCTTCAAGCTTCAATCTGTCACCAACTGACAATGAGTCAACTCCAACTAGCTGAACTATTTCATTCAATTCTGATTCTTCCTGTAAAAGCTTCATTGTTTCTGAACGCATATGTGACCAGTCTTTAGCTACATTTTCGTCAAACCAATCACTTAGTCTGTCAACATACAAAGAGTAGCTGCTAAGCCAGTTAATTGCCGGAAAATGACGTCTGTATGCCAACTGTGCATCAAGATTCCAGAATACTTTTACTATACGTAAAGTAGCCTGAGAAACAGGTTCTGAAATATCTCCACCAGGAGGTGAAACTGCTCCTATGGCAGATACCGTTCCTTCTCTTCCTACTGTACCAAGGCTTATTACTCTTCCTGCCCTTTCATAGAACTGAGCAAGACGGGATGCAAGGTAAGCTGGATATCCTTCCTCACCAGGCATTTCTTCAAGACGACCTGACATTTCACGTAGAGCCTCTGCCCAACGAGATGTGGAATCTGCCATTAATGCTACAGAATAACCCATGTCTCTAAAATATTCTGCAATTGTAATACCTGTGTAAATGCTTGCTTCACGCGCAGCAACAGGCATATCTGATGTATTAGCAATCAATACTGTACGTTTCATTAAAGACTCGCCTGTTCTTGGATCCTTTAATTCAGGAAATTCCATAAGTACGTCTGTCATCTCATTTCCACGTTCACCACAACCTATATATACAACAATTTCAGCATCCGCCCATTTTGCAAGCTGATGCTGAACAACTGTTTTTCCACTTCCAAATGGTCCTGGAACAGCTGCAACGCCGCCTTTAGCAATAGGGAACAATGTATCAATAACTCTTTGACCTGTTACAAGAGGTCTTATTGGAACTAATTTTTCCTTATAAGGACGACCCTTTCTTACAGGCCACTTTTGTAGCATAGTTAAATCAATAGTCTCTCCATTATCTTTTTTAACAACACATATTGTTTCTAAAATAGTGTAGCTTCCGCCTCTAACTTCTACAACGGTTCCGCTGATTCCATAAGGGACCATTATTTTTTGCTGAACAACAATAGTTTCTTGTACCGTACCTAAAATGTCACCTGCTTGGACTTTATCTCCTGCCTTTGCAACAGGTACAAATTCCCACTTCTTTTCTCTGTTAAGTGAAGGCACACTTACTCCTCTTGTTATGTTAGGTCCTGCAATCTTTCTGATTTCCTCAAGAGGACGCTGAATTCCATCATATATTGTTTCAATAAGGCCAGGTCCAAGTTCAACTGACAATTGTGCTCCTGTTGTTATAACTGGAGCTCCTGGAGCTAATCCTGCTGTTTCTTCATATACCTGAATTGATGCCATATCACCACGCATCTCTATTATCTCACCAATCAAGCCCTGTTCACTTACACGCACTACGTCATACATATCTGCTTCTTGCATACCTTCTGCGATTACCAGTGGACCTGATATCTTTACAATTCTACCTTGGCTCATTAATAAAATCACCTACTTTCATTATTTATCATATATATTCTAATTATTGTCGGACAATATGTCAGCTCCAACTGCTCTTTCTACTGCTTTCTTAATATTGTAACGGCCTATGCCAAGATTACCCTTCATCCCTGGAATTGGAATAATTGCTGGCAGACGCTTTTCATTATATTCATAAATTTCAACTTTAATTGCATCGTAGAAGTCTTCTGTTATGTAAATAATAGCATAATCTTCCTTTACAATTCTATGCAAAGTATGTTTTGCCTCTTCCTTGGATGTACAGTCAAAAACATCCAATCCAACTGCTTTGAAGCCCTGGATACTTTGCTTATCACCTATAACACCAATTTTATACATAAGTCTCTCTCAACCTCTCTTTAATAAGCTCTGATGAGATACCTGAAATCTTGCCTGCCAAAATAATTCTTGCAATTTTTATTTCATTATCCTTTGCAATCAAATAACTTGCCAGTGGCTCAATGCCAAATGGAATATATTTAGAATCTTTTACATATTGGATAATTTTATTGTCAAGCAACTTCTCCAATAAGGTAAATAATCCAGTTTCTTCAAGAGCTTGTGTACCTAGAAGAAATACTTCCTTGAAACCATATGCAGCAAGTTGGTCTGAAAATTTTTCATATGGTTCATTAAAGTTGCTAAAAAACACCTGTTCATTAATCTTTCCACCAGGTATGAACACTTTTGTGAAAAAATCCCATGACTTGTTCATTTTTTTAAGTCTTACATGTGTTTTTATATTTATTGTATCTATTTGCAACCTTACATAATCTTCTATAAATAGACTATTTGTCTGTTCTGCCGATTTCAGCATTTCATCATAACAGTTTTTATCAAAAATAATATCTATTAGTTGCGGGTCCATGGTCTTAGGAAAAACTTCAATTACTTCTTTTAGAGCCTTTCCCATAATTTCTGTTAATTTTGTAAAATCTCTTTCTTTTAATGCATATTTAAGTGTTTTCAACTCAATTGACCCTGTGTCAACTAGAGATGAAGAAAAATCAATTCCTAAATATTCAGACTTCATGAGTACCTTTAAATTATGATAATCATATGGATATAAAAACATTTTAAAATAATTAAGTTCAGGAGCAATAGTCATGATGAAATCATATGCTTTTTTATGTTCATCAGTTAAAAGCTTTTCATAGTCATTTGGTACAATCGGTTCAATTCCATATCCATAATCACACTCATCTAATACCCTTAAAGCATCTTCAATTGTTTTTGCATCTATCATCTTTTCTGCTCTTTCCCGTGTAAGCATATTTTTTTCAATGCTCCTCACTCTTGCAGTAGAAAATAAATAATCTGTATCCTTTATCTTTGCCAAAGCCATTCCTCCTTTCAGGCAGGAAATTTATTTAAAAAGAACATTTGCAACATCATAGGTTAATTCGTCTCTTATGGCATCTAATAAAGTTTCAAATGTGCTGTTTACTTCTATTTTCCCATTTTTCAACACAAAACCACCGCTTGATTTAACTGTATTATTGCTCAATGTTAACTTTTCTTCCTTTAACCTGTCATTTACGGCTTTTACAAGCTTTTCGCCGATTTTTTCCTTGTCTTTTTCATTTAAAATTATTGTTCCTTCACAATTTGGAATTTTAATAATTTCATCTGCCATAAAGTTGATATACTTATCCTCAGGCATTTCTTTAAGTTTTTCTAAAGCTACATCAAATCCTTTTTTTATTGAATCTTGCTTTGCACTCAACATCATTTTTCTTTTTTGAAGTTCTGCTGCAGAAATTTTTCTGTTTTTCAAACCCTCAGCTTCTTTTTCAGCTTTTTCAGCAAGGGTATTCATTATTGTTTGTGCTTGTAATTTTGCTTCACTTATAATTTCTAAGCTGCGAGTTTCAGCATTTTTAATAGCAGTCTCCGCATTGACATTAGCTTCATCTAAAATTTTCCCAGTTATATTTTCAATGCCCATTGCATCACATCCTTATTATAAATTTTGATACATAGTTATATAAAACAGTTAAATTACAATTCCATTTATTATAAGGAAAGAAATAAGAAGAGCTAAAACTGCATAAGTTTCAACCATAGCAGCATAAACCATAGCTTTAGCAATCTGTTCTGGTTTTTTTGATATAAGCATAATGCCAGATGCACATACTTTCCCCTGGTGTATAGCAGAAACAATACCAACTATACCAATTGGGAGCGCTGCTGCAAAGAAATATCCACCTTGAACAGCTGTAAGGTTTGCCATATTTCCACTTAAAAATCCTACTTTATTTAATATTATAAAAGCGATTAAAAGGCCATAAATACCTTGAGTTCCTGGCAATGCCTGCAAAATTAATGTTGCACCAAATTTCTTAGGATCTTCTGCAACAACACCAGAAGCTGCTGAACCAGCATAACCAATACCTATTGCACTACCACAGCCTGCAAGTGCTGCTACTGAAGCACCCAAAATTGCCAAAAAATTACCTGTTGTAAAAAGTTCCATTTAAATTTCCTCCTTAATGATTTTAATATATTTAGTTTTTTTAATAAACGGATTAAATGGGTCTCCGCCACCTTCATAAAATTTACCGAAAAATTCAACATACTGCAATCTGGCTGCATGTACAAATGATCCAAGACCATTTATTGCAAAATTAAATGTATGCCCAAATATTAAAACTACTATTAACAGAATAGAACCAAAAAATCCGCTTCCGCCTAGTGATCCAAGCACACTTATAACAGATGAAATAACACCTGTTGCTAAACCTAATGCCAACAATCTTGAGTAAGACAACACGTCACTTAAATAACTAGTTATATTATATAGGCTTAAAACACCACTTAGAAGTTTAGAGAAAATACCATTTTTTTCTCTACCCTGTGTTAAAATTAACCCTATAGCAAATACAATAGTCATCATTTTACCCACTTGTTGCGATCCTGGCATTATTGAATTTCCAAATAGCCACATGGAAATTCCTATAATTAATCCATACCAGAAACCTATATCAAATAAAGCTCCCCAAGGATGCCCATCTTTAATCATTATATATGCTTTTATACCCATCCCTGTAAAGAGGTGAATAATACCAAAAACAAATGAGGCCAATAGAAGTGTCATTGGTTCTTCAATAGGATTAATCCAAATTGGTTTAATAACAAAATCCGCTTTAAACATTACGCTTGCAATTGCAGTTAATGCATCCCCAAACACGCTGCCAAACATTACTCCCCAGAATACAGTTGATATTCCACAGTAGAAGAACATTTTAAACATTTTTTTAGTAGACCCTTCAAGATCAAACTTCTTTAGAATCAAGTAGCATGCCAATGACATCATTATGCCATAACCCACATCGGCTAACATGAGACCAAAAAAAATAAAATAGAAAGGGGCCATTATAACTGTTGGGTCAATATTTGATGAATCTGGAAGACTATACAATTCTGTAATAGATTCAAAAGGATACGCAAATGAGTTGTTGTTAAGTAATATTGGATATGATTCGTCTTTTTCAGGTTCGGTAATCTCATACCAACACTCATTTTTGTTTAAAATACTTTCTACCTTTCCTTTGCTGACTTCTGGTATCCATCCGCTAATATAAAAAGTGGTTTTTGTCTTCAACATTTCGCTTGATATTTTACATTTGTCTTTTTCTATAACTAGGTGATCATAAAGTATATGAATATCTTCCATATATGGTACATACTTTGTTATGTCGGATTCTATTTTTTCTTTCTCTTTTAATAAGCTTTTTGATTTTTCCTCATACTTAACAATATTCTCAGCTACTGTTCCTTCTAAATCTTTAAAAGTTACAACATTGAAACCATATTGCTTAAGTATTTCAGAAACTTCTTCTTTTTCAACAGTAAGACACACAATAGATAAGTATAGTTGGTCTTTATCCGTTCCAACAATATTTACCAAGCAACTATCAGTCAATTGCATTATATCATTTTTTAATTTTTCTATGTCCGCTATATTTGGAACTACCCCAATAAATACACTTGCAGACTTGGTTTCGCTTAATTCTAATGGGATTTCATATTTAACCCATGGTTTAAGACTTGTAATAGCAGCTTGAGTCTTATTCTCTTCAGAGTTAAGTTCATTCAACGCCTTGTTTAGTTCAGCTATAATCTGTACGTTTTCCTCAATTTTATCTTCACTAAGCAAAGCTTTATCAAATGCATCCTGTGAAATTGACTTTCTTGTAATAAATAATGGTTTTTTTCTTGTATCATACTTTTCTAAACTGCTTAACACTTCATTTGTTTTGGATATTTTAGCATCATAGCTAAATATCTGATTATCGTTGTTGTCTTTTTTTACATAAGAAATCCATTCAGGGTCAGTTAGCTTTGAATCCTGAGAACTGATTTCAACAACACCTAAATCCATAAGTTCCCTTACAAGTAATGTTTTGACATCATCAAAACCTATAATGCTGATTTTGTTCATTTTAACTATTGCCACTGGCCTTCACTATCCTTTCCAGTATTATCGAAGCTGCTTTATCCATATTTTGTTCTGCGTTCTTTATAATGTTATCACACTCTTTTTCAGCGTCACTGATAATGCTATCATAAAGAAGCTGTCCTTGATTCTCTGCAACTTTAAGCACCTGAGCACTTTTAGATTCAGCATTTTCCCTAGCTTCATCTACAATTTGCGATTGATCAGCATTAGCATTGGTAATAATTTGTTTTGCTTGCTGAACGGCTTCTTTCTTAATTGTTTCAGCCTTTTCTTCTGCCTCCTTTATTACCTTGATAATTTCAATAGACACTATACCACCACCTCTGTACCGTATTTTTTAGAAAGCCAAACACTTTTCCATACTACAACTATAATAAAATATAATAAATAGTTTGTCAATAAAATTGAATAAATTTACCTTATATTTAATGTTAAATATTGATTATAACGTTGAAACACAACTATCCTTAATTAATGACAAGACATTTTTAGACATTTTTTTAAATATTTATTACAAAAGCCTAAAACGTTGTAACAAGTTAGTGCTTGAAGAGTTTGCGTCTTAAGTATTGCACTTATAATTTAAAGTATATTAAAATTATTTTTTTTGCAATAACGCACTTTTTTGTACTATAGTATCTAAAAAGATACCTGGTTTTGTTCTCGATTGTTATCTGTATATCCGAGTTCTAAATATTCAGAGCCAAATCCATGCATTAATTCAAGTATGGGTATAATTTTTTCTCCAAGCTTTGTAAGCCCATATTCTACTTTTGGGGGAACAACTGGATAAACATGTCTGAATATTAAATGATCCTCTTCCAAGCTTCTCAGTTGCTGAGTAAGCATTTTTTGCGTCACATCCGGAAGACGTCTTTTTATATCATTAAACCTTAACACCTTGCCACTTAAATACCAAAGTATCAATATTTTTCTTTTCCCAGACAAAAGCTTTTGCACCAAAACCATTGGACATACGTTATATCTAATGCACTTTTCACTCATGTAGCATGTACTATGTCTTTCTTTATCATCTTTATCCATTTTATCGCTGGATTTATCTCCCAAATTGCCACCTCCCAATTCAATCTACAGTATCTTTTTAGCTGCTACTACCCTAATAGATACATGTAATTTAATTATATCACAATTGCTAAATTCGGCAAGAAAATTTTCACGTAATAAATTAGGAAATTATTTACTATGTAATTAAAATTATCCATCAAACGTTTTCCAGATATATCCACTTTTGTTGCCATGTTAGATCCCTACAACATTGACAGGACACTACAATTCAGATAGATACACTCTTTGCATGTTGCCATGTCTGAGCAGAAAAAAGATGTTAACATCTTAACATAAAAAAATTCATTAAGATATGATGAACACGTTGTCCTTGCTCTTTATAATAAAAAAATGTGCCATAACATGAATTATAACACATTTTTTATAAATACGATAATAATTATTGTGAAATTAATGTCATAATTTATTCTACTGCAAATATAAGCTCTGCCACAGCCACAACATCGTCTTCAACATAAGCAACCGCACTTCCTATACCAAAATTGGCTTTTAATTTTATAATTTCTGTAACAAGTCTCAAGGTATCCCCTGGACATACTTTTCTTTTAAATTTTGCACTTTTTATTCCGCCAAAATAAACTGTCTTATTCTTGAATTTTTCCATTGACAGTATAGCAACTGCTCCAGTTTGGGCCAGAGCTTCAATAATTAGCACCCCTGGCATTACAGGGTTCCCAGGAAAATGCCCCTGAAAAAACTGTTCATTGATTGTAACATTTTTTATTGCCACAGCCATTTCACCTTTTTTAAGTTCAATAATTTTATCAATTAGGAGCATTGGATATCGGTGTGGAATTATTTTTTGTATTTCGCTTGCATCATAAATCATATTATATTCCTTTATATTTTTTAAGAACCAATGCCGCGTTATGTCCACCAAAACCAAAAGCATTGGACAATGCGTAGTCAAATTCTTTTTCAATACCTACATTTGGAACAAAATTAAGATCAAGTTCAGGGTCTGTAACCTGGTGATTGATTGTTGCTGGAATGTAACTGTCTTGGAGAGCTTTAGCGCAAACTATTGCTTCAACAGCACCTGCAGCCCCTAACAAATGTCCTGTCATAGATTTAGTTGAACTAATAGGAACATTTTTCGCATTTTCTTTAAAAATATTCTTTATAGCCTGTGTTTCGAATTTGTCATTGTACAGAGTACTAGTTCCATGAGCATTTATATATCCAATATCTTCAGGATTTATTCCAGCGTCTTTAATAGCATTTAACATTGCCTTTGATGCCCCTTCAGAGCTTGGGTCAGGGCTTGTCATATGATATGCATCACATGTAGCACCATATCCTACTAATTCAGCATATATTGTTGCACCTCTATTAACAGCATGATCATAATCTTCAAGAACCACTATTCCAGCTCCCTCGCCCATTACAAAGCCGTGTCTTTCCTTATCAAAAGGTATTGATGCTCTGTTTACATCAGTTGTTGTTGAAAGTGTAGTCAAGGCAGTGAAACCTGCTATAGAACATGGAGTTATGGCTGCTTCAGAACCCCCAGCAATCATTATATCACATATTCCATCTTGTATTCTCTTGTATGATTCCCCAATTGCATTTGCACCTGTGGCACAAGCTGTTACAGTACTGAAATTAACTGACTTAGCTTGATATTTTATAGCAACAAGTCCAGATGCAATGTTAGAAAGCATCATTGGTATAAAAAATGTCGAAACCTTACTAGGACCTTTTGCAAGAAGTTTTGCATGCTCAGCTTCAATAGTATGAATACCACCAACTGCGCTACCTACTACCACACCAAATCTATCACTGTCTATTTTTCCTATGTCTAAACCCGAGCTTTTAAAGGCTATATCAGCAGCAGCCATGGCAAGCTGACTGTATCTGTCAAGTCTTTTTGATTCCTTCTTATCCATATATTGTGTTGGGTCGAAATCTTTTATCTCTGCTGCTAACTTTACACTAAAGTCTTTAGTATCAAAAGATTCTATAGGACTTATACCACATTTTCCTTTTTTAACATTTTCCCAGAATTCATCTCCGGAACCAATAGGACTGACAACACCAATTCCTGTTATTACAACTCTTTTTTTCATTTTTCCCTCCGAATTAAATTAATTGAAATTAAATATATATAATTAATAATTGTGATTAAATTAAATTAATACTTCTTTTATTGAATTCTTAGTTTTATTTTGTTTTGACTTACATGTAGTATCCGCCATTTACTGACAATACTTGCCCCGTAATGTAGGATGATTTATCTGATATTAAAAATTCTACAGCATCTGCAATGTCACTTGTTTTTCCCAATTTTTGCAAAGGAATGTTTTTCAACATTTCATTTTTAATATCTTCCGGGATTTTATCTGTCATTTCAGTTTGAATAAATCCTGGAGCTATGGCATTTACTAAAACATTTTTCTTCCCAAGTTCTCTTGCAATAGATTTTGTCATACCTATTACACCTGCTTTAGAGGCAGCATAATTAACCTGACCAGCATTTCCTGCTAGGCCTACCACAGATGAAATGTTTACAATTCTACCATACTTTTGTTTTATCATTCTTTTAGCAATATGCTTGCAGCAATTAAACGTTCCCTTTAAATTGGTATCTATAACCATGTCAAATTCCCCCTCAGTCATTAAAGGAAGAATGTTGTCCTTTGTTATTCCTGCATTGTTTATTAAAGCATCAACAGTTTCAAAATTGTCATATGCTTCATCAATAAGTCTTTTTGCATCTTCATAGTTTGATATATCTGATTTAACTACTATATTTTTAGTTTCCTTATTTACGAAACTATTTATTAACTCTTCCATGGATTTGGTATTGCTTCTATAATTCAAAACGAGATTATAACCTAGCTCGTTTAATCTTATAGCAATTGCTGCTCCAATTCCTTTGGAAGCTCCTGTAATAATTGCAGTTTTCATAGTCTTCCTTCCTTACGAATGTTGAATTGCTCACTATATAATAATTCTATTACCTAAGAATAAGAATTCCTAATGCTTAGTTAAATAATGTTAAACATATGAAAATTCTATATATTCATTGAGTGAAGCCATATTTTCTATGTTTATTGATTTCACATTCTTATCAATTTTTTTTATAAAGCTTGACAAGGTCTTGCCAGGTCCTATTTCTACAAAAGTTGTAACGCCATCATCTATCATTTTTCTAACACATTCTTCCCATCTAACAGGATTGTATACTTGCTTTTCCAATTTATCAGCAATAGCTTCATTGTTTTCATAGTATTCTGAATCCACATTGGAAATGACAGGGCAGAAAGGTTTGTTAAATCTAATTTTAGCCAAATCCTCTTTTAACTTTAACCCTGCTGGCTTTAACATTGAAGTGTGAAAAGGTGCACTCACTTGAAGTTTTATTGCTCTTTTAATATTAAATTCTTTCGTTTTACCTAAAGCGCTTTCTATGGCTGTGCTTTCTCCACCAACGACTATTTGCCCAGGGCAATTAAAGTTTGCAGGTTCTAACAAACCATAATTGTCAGTAACATACTCGCAAAATGCCATTGCATCTTCATCAGTACACCCAATAAGAGCAAGCATTCCTCCTTCTCCAATTGGAACTGCATTTTGCATGTAATTTCCTCTATTGTAAACAAGTTTCACCGCGGTTTCAAAATCCATTGCACCTGCTGCAGTTAATGCCGAGTACTCTCCAAGGCTTAATCCACCCATTACAACAGATTCAGTCTTAGCATTTTTCTTAAGTACTTGGTAAATTGCCATGCAAACTGTAAGTAACGCTGGCTGTGTTATTTTCGTAATGCTTAGGTCTTGCTCCGGTCCTTCAAAGCAAAGCTTTGTTATATCAAACCCTAAAGCCTCATTAGCTCTCCCGAAAATTTCTCTGCTTTCCTGGAAATTTTCATAAAATTCTTTTCCCATTCCTGCAAATTGAGCACCTTGCCCAGGGAATACAAAAGCTGTCTTACTCATTTTTGCCTCCAGTAATTAATAAATTCATATTTTTCATAACACTTTCTGCTTCAGTAAACATTTCAGTAATAATTTCATTGCAGCTTTGTTCTTTGTTTACTAAACCAGCAATTTGCCCTGACATAACAGAACCGTAGTCAACATCACCTTCAATTGCAGCTTTGTAAAGCCTGCCTCTTCCTAGCAGTTCCATTTCTTCAACTGTTCCGTTATTTTTTTCTATGTCTTTAAACTGACTAACAAGTTTATTTTTCAAAACTCGTACTGGATGTCCTGTTTTTCTGCCTGTAACAGTTGTATCTGTATCGTTGGCTTTAATCACTTTATTTTTATAGTTTTGATGAACATTGCATTCTTTAGCCAATAAAAACCTTGTTCCTACTTGAACTCCTTGGGCTCCAAGGCTAAGAACTGCAGCAATTCCTCTGCCATCGCCAATTCCTCCAGCTGCTATAACAGGAATCTTAACCGCATCTACAACTTGAGGAGTAAGACACATAGTGGTAATTTCCCCAACATGTCCTCCAGATTCCGTTCCTTCGCATATTATTGCATCAGCCCCAGCTTTTTCAAGATGCTTTGCATAGGCAACTGATGGTACAACTGGAATGACCTTTATTCCTGCATTTTTCCAAAGCTTTATGAATTTTCCTGGGTTTCCAGCACCAGTTATTATTACTGGCACTTTTTCTTCCACGAGTAAATTGCTTACTTCCTCTGCATACGGACTTAAAAGCATTACGTTGACCCCGTAAGGTTTATTGGTTAATGCTTTAATTTTTTGTATTTCTATTTTAATTGATTCTGGAGTATTATTGCCTGAAGCAATTACGCCTAGACCTCCAGCCTCAGAAACTGCTGCAGCTAGTCCTGCGTCAGATATTTGTGCCATTCCACCCTGGAAAATGGGATATTTTATGTTCAACAGGCTGCATATATTAGTATTAATCATATAATCTCCTTAAAAAATTGTTATCTTTTTTCTTATCCTAAATATGAGAAAACGCCCATCAGGCGTCTTTTTATAAAATTAATTATTTTTATCTGTAATGTAATTAATTATATCCCCAACTGTAACAAGCTTGCCATAATCCTCTTCATCTAT
>JBGUET010000002.1:0-29467 GCA_041821225.1 Sedimentibacter sp. | reverse complement strand
TTTGTGTAGATGGTGATTTTAATAATCGATCTACATTTTCTAAAATAACAAAACTTGGTTGTTTTGTTTCCAAAATATCTCTAATGTCCCACCAAAGGACACCTTTTTTACCATTGATACCAGTTGCACCTGTTCTTGCAACTGAATAATCCTGACAAGGAAATCCGCCGACAAGCAAATTGTGGTCTGGAATACTTGATTTATCAATATCAGATATACTCTCATTGACATGGTTTTCACTCTGACCAAAATGAGCACAGTAGCAATCATAAGCGTGCTGAGATTTCTTACCGGGCTCCCATTGATTAGCCCACACGGTAGACCAATTCTTATCAGCTCGCTCAAGCCCTAAACGGAATCCGCCAACACCGGCAAATAGTTCACATACAGTTTTGTCCATTTGCGGTTACCTCCTTCTTGAAATGCGAACGATCGTTCGATAAAATAATAATACAATATATTTTCTTATAAGTAAAGAATTATTTGAATTATTTGATTTAAAACACCTTTCATATTTTATCATAGTTTATGTCATTAAACAAGATCAAAATTAAAAAAAATACACCAATTTCTGGTTTCATTTTCCTAAAATACACCAACCTGGTTTCTTTCCGAGAAAAACATATTTTGCTAAGATATATACATCAGCAGCAAAGTAATGTTGAGGGATAATTGACAACTGAATAGCAACTACAGATTGAGGAAAATCCAAGGGTATTGTCTGGCAGAATATCAGCAAAGAATGCGACGAGATTTGATGGACCATAAAAGGTGAAGATGAAGCAGCAGGACATGTTAAGTACGGTGGGAGGATAATAATCCATGTAATGGAGCTCAGTGGATGGAGCACCATAAACCTTCGAATTCAAGCAGAAGGGATATAGTGTGATACCGGTAATTTTGGTATGGCGTCGTGAACGCGTAAAAGCGGCTTGTCTGTAGTTCCCTGATGTCCGGGCGAAGAGGTATCCAAAAGGGCATCGCATATATAGTAAAATATAATTTGTGAAATGACAAAAAAGAAAAAACAGATAAGAAAAAGATATGAAATATTGATGCTGGTATAGCAAGGGTTGATTTGATATATGATGACACGGTAGAAATTGTGTTTAAGTATAGCAACGTAATGGATAAGGTTGCAGGTATTGTCCAAACGGCTAATGAATTATTGGAACAGGAAGTTTTGGAAGCGGATGCAAAGATTATTGATGGAAATTATGTGATTGAGCTAAGGGAGGTTGGATAGAATGGCACGAAAAGCTGGAAGGTTTAATGCTGTAGCTGTAAGTGCTGTAGTTCCGGAAGATAGTCAGGCAACGGAGGCTAGAACCTATCGGACTGCATTTTATGCTAGATTATCAGTGGAATTAAAGATGAAGCCGTCAGATTCCATAGCAAATCAGCTTGCAATCATGCGGGACTTTACAAAGGAGAAACCTGAATTTACAGATGCATTTGAGTATATTGATAACGGAGTATCAGGGACAAGTTTTGACAGACCGGCATTTCAGCAGATGATGGAAGATGCAAGGGCAGGAAAAATCAACTGTATTATTGTAAAGGATTTGTCCAGATTCGGTAGAACTTACATTGAGTCAGGCAATTATATTGAGACAATACTACCCTTTCTGGGAATCCGGTTTATTTCAGTCAATGACCATTTTGATTCGGTCCAGGGATTTAATCAGAATAAATCTCTGGAAATTTCTCTAAAGAATCTTGTAAATGACATGTATGCCAAGGATATTTCCAAAAGAGTTGCATGCAGTAGAAGAATGGATATGGAAAAAAGGAAGTTCGTTGGAAGTAATGCTCCTTATGGATATCTTGCAGATTCAAAAGATTCATTGAGAAAATATGTGATTGATGAACAGGCAGCACAGGTGGTTCGGCAGATATTTTCAATGGCACTGGAGGGAATCAACTTACGTAATATATCGATTGCATTGCAGAATTACAATCTATCCAGTCCCGGTGAATATCTGAAAACAAAGAGCCTCTATCATTCCAATACAGAAGACGCCAAACCATGGTATATCGGAACCATTTCAACCATACTTTCCAATCAGGCTTATATCGGAAATATGGTCCAGGGGAAACGAAGAACCAGGCTGAGTGAGAATGAGAAACAGCATTTTACAGATAAAAATGAATGGGTCGTCGTAGAAAATACCCATGAGTCGATTATAGATAAAGAAACCTTTTATGCCGTAAGGGATTTATTTGCAAAGAAGGTGGAAGAAAGTGCCTTTTCCTCGGATCGGAGAAAGAATATTCCCACGAGAGCAGATGTTTTTGAAGGTATCATTTATTGTGGGGTATGTGGTAAGAAAATACCGATGATGTCCAGACTGGTTGAACGGAATGGGAAAATGAGAAGACAGTATTTTTATCAGTGCCGATATAGCTATGATGCTGGTGGAGAAAAGAAGTGTATTGGATCTTGGTTGGAAGCGGATCTGATTCAGTTAGTATATGGTGCACTGTCATTTCAGATTGCAATGCAGTACGAAAAGGCAGATGCCATGGTTGAAGAGATGAATGAAATGATAGCTGAGAAAATGGCTGCATTTGATAATAAAATAAAATCATTGGAAATTCGAATTGAGAAAGTAGAATACAGTGAGAGCAAGTCATATGAATCCTATGTTCTGGGAGAAATTACAAAGCAGGAATTATCTACGTTGCAGAAGAAAAATGCAAAAGAAATCGGAGAACTTAGAGGGCGGATTGTGGATGAAACGGAGAATAAAACCAGAGAGAAGAAAAAGCTGAATAAGGAAGTACGATGGTGGTCTGCGGCATCCTGTATGAGAGGAAAAGCATCATTGAACAGAGAAATTATTGAAGCTATGATTTCCCGCATTGAGTTGTATCCAGATAAGAATATTAATATTACCTATAATTTTAAAGATCCTCTTGCAGAGGAGAGGGAAAAGTACAGAAGGGAGCACGCATAACATGGAGCAGATAGCAATTTATATGAGATTATCCAAAGAAGATGATTATATGGCCGATGAAAGCAATAGTATCAGCAATCAGCGTAAATTCATCCGGTCTTTTATCAATAAAGATAGTGAACTTAAAAAATTGAATATCATTGAATTTGCAGATGACGGATATTCGGGCAAAAACATGGAACGACCCGACATGCAAAATATGTTGGACCTGATGAAACGGCAGCAGTTTTCATGTATTATCGTGAAGGATTTCTCAAGATTTTCAAGGGACCATATCGTTCAGGGAAAATATATTGAGCAGATATTTCCTTTCATGGGTATTCGATTTATCTCAATTAATGATAACTACGACAGCAAAGATCATATTGGCGGTATTGGAGAAATTGATATTTCTTTCAAGACATTGCTTTATGATTTTTACAGTGAAGATTTATCGGAGAAAGTCAAATCTTCTTTGAAGACAATTCGAAGTAATGGAAATTATATTGCTGCATATGCTCCTTATGGTTATATGAAAAGTCCAGAAGACAAACATCAGCTAGTAGTTGATGAAGTAGCTTCCAAGATCGTAAAGAGGATTTTCAGAGACTATAAATCTGGAATTTCCATGTATATGATTGCTAGAAATCTGAATGATGAAGGAATTACTTCACCAGGCATATATATTGCTGAAATGGAAGGTAATAAAAGAATGCTAGCCAGATATAGAAAAAAGAAGCCACTTTGGAATGTAGTAGCCATTGGAAGAATTCTTGATAATGAGCAGTATACGGGAACGTTAGTGTATAACCGTTATGAGAGTAAAGAAGTCGGGGCAAGAAGCTATGTTACAATTCCGGAAGAAGAATGGAAGCGTGTAGAAAATTGCCATCAGGCAATTATTCCAAAGAAAGAATTCTTGAAGATAGCAGAAATCCGGAAAATGAATACAAAGACATTTACAGATGGAAAACGTCATACAAGACATTGCCTTATCGGTAAAATGAAATGCGGAGATTGTGGACATACACTGGCGCATACATACAGTGGTCGTCCTAAATATTATTGCAATAAGAAGTATCTGGACCAAAGTAGTGGTGACTGTAAAATGAGTATTCTTGATGTTGATATTGAAGAGGTGGTTCTAAGTATGTTGCAACAATATGCAGATGTAATGGTTGATTCCAGAGCTATTATTGATCTACAACGTACTAAGAACAAAGAAAGACTTGCTATAGCAGAAAAACATTTGGCAGATATGGAACATACATTGATGTTATTGCAGCAGGATCTCCGTGCCAGTTATGAAGCATACAAAACAGATGTGACGGATAAAGATACCTATCTGGAACAGAAGAAAATGTATGAGCAGATGATGGAGAAGATGCAGGAGAATATTGAGAAACAGCAAGTTGCGGTGAGACAGATTTCGGATATGGATGTGCCGGAGGCAGCAGGGCTAGAGATGTTGGATGGAAGGATTCAGCTGACGAAATTGACAAAGGAGATTGTTGATTCTTTTGTGGAGGAGATTGTTGTGTATGATGAGGAGAGGTTGGAGGTGAAGTGGAAGTTTAGAGATTATGTAAAATGAGTTTATGAAAATAACATGGAAGCAAAAGGTTCAAAGGTGTATAATTATTCGTAATACTTTATGGGGAAAGAGGAGTGAAAATGGTAAATACTGAATATTTTTATGGGATAGAAAATAAAACGAAACAACTATTACCAATATTTGAAAAATATAATTACTTTGATTTAGTAAAAGCTTGTTTTTGTATTAATATCTGCATAGGTAATAGGTCTACTTTGGAATCTGGATTGGCGCTTAATCAGACATTATTAGAGGTTTCGACTGGTGAAAAAAGGATATTGACATATGAAGAATTCTCAATGTTTTTTAAAGAAATAGAGAGTATTCTAGCGCCAGGAAGTGCGGATGATTATACAATTGAAGATTTTGGAGAAGTAAAATTACGAGTTAATAATAAAACATATAATGTAATAACAGGTACAGGGCATAATCATGTTTTTGCCTGCTTGTATTTGTTGCCATATTTGGCTGATTTAACTAATAACACACAAAAACTGATAAAAGTAATGGAATATCATTCGGGAATTATCGAGTTCTTCAAGGATATAAATTCAAGTAAAATGGATGAACAAATTAGTTTTGAGTTGCCGTCAGCAGAGCTATTTTACAGAACTCAAGATTTCTATAAACATAAGCTAAAAGAGTTTGATTTATTTACAATTGAAGGAGTTGTTAATCAAGGTGATATCTATATAGAAAAACGTCATTTTATTGATAGAGATGACAGTATTTATCCCGTATTTAATTCAGCAATACTAATTGATATTTATGATATATGGTATAAAAAATTAGAAACAAAGATGCCACGACGCCTTGTTGAAACATGCATAATAGATATTTTAAGCTGTTTCGATGCATTTGATAAAAATAACTATAGCTTTTTATTTCCAGCAACAATTGTTGAAGATGAAAAACCCGTGAAGGAAGTAAATATTTCATTTGTTGTACATTGCAAAAAGGGAACGATTATTGCAATAAATGAGGATGGATTTACAAAGGAAGAGTTGGACGAACTCATTAATGATATTGAAGTAAAACATAAGAATGAACAATTACAGTTTATAGAAAAGAGGAGTCGAAATAATGATAATCAATGTTTAGGTGTTTCTATTTTTAAAGAGGAAAAAATTGAATTTATAGTTTATAATTCCTTTTCTAATATAGAAGATACTTATATGCAATTAGGAGAAAGAAACGAAAAAAGATTCAAATGCACAGCATTGGACTTGATAGAATATCTTCTTTTTATAGATGATTTTAATGAACTGTTTGAATATATCGAGTATGATTTTTCGATTGATTATGATCAGATACTTCTCTTCGGTGGAGATTCAGGAAGATTCTTTTCGTGGAAAGAGCAAAATCATATGATGGCCAAAGGTGCAATAAAGTTTGGTATGGTAAGTTTGGGACATAATTCAGAAAATGATTATATTTATAGCTATTTTAAAGATGTACTGTGTGATTTCCCATGGGGGTCAAGGGATTTTATGTTTACGTGCCCATTTGTTTGGAAAATAAGACAAGTTGATAATGGGTTTTGGGAATATGTGAATAAGTATGCTAAAGGATTTGGAGAAATCGTAAAACATGTAAAAAACGGTTGTATTCTATTTTTTGTAAACAATATTGAATTTTATAAGGATATTGAAAATCCGGAATTATATCTCAATGCAATTCCATTTTTAGATGACTTGAATATTAGACTTGTGGCAAGCTGTGAGAGCGTTTTTGAAAGTATCAAATCATTATCCAGTAAGATACTTGAATTAATGTTTATGCCTAACCAGTATGCGGATAGAGTCTCTACTAATATATTTAATAAAGATCGAAAATATGTGTTCAGCGAAGCAAATTTTGAAGGAGATTCAATATGCATAAGGTATGCAGCTAACATCAATAAGTTATATAAAGATATTTCAGATACTGATTGTAGAGATGTAGAAGTACGATATTTTAAAGAATTATTCAGTGCGTTGGAAGAAAAAATGCCAAATGAATATGAATTAATATGTAATAGATTGGAAGAACTCTCAAATGATAAAAAAATGGTGGATGCAGTTGCTATTGAAATAGACTATTTATGGAATGAAAACAGTGCAAGGTTTTTTGTTAAAGATCAAGCATACTTAATGGTAAAGAAAAATATAGCAAATATTTGTTTTGAACACGAAATTGAACCAGGCGAGTACTATGGAAGTGATGCAAACAAAGTTATTAGGAAAATGCAGAAAACATTAGTTAGTGATTTTGAAAGCTATGTAAGCAAGTTTAGCTGTGTGGATTTACATACAGTGTTACTTGAATTGTATTCTGAAAAAACTCATAGCATCGATATTCATAAGAAGCGCTATAATGCATTTGATGATATAGATGATAAAGTACTTGAAGATATTCGACAGAGAATCATAAAAGAGCGAGAAGAATATAAACATCAGCTTAGGGTTTTAAATTATGCAATAGAAACTAATCTGTTTCTCCAAAATGAAAGCGAAATGAAAATTACTGACCATGAATTGGAATATTTATTAGCATATTCTAACTGGTTAGTAGTACTAAGTGATAATGCTGATATTTTTCATTTTACAGAGGAAGAAGCATATATAGTAGTGAGTTTTGAATATGTTGTAGATGTTTATGAAAATGAAACTAGAAATAAGGAATTTGGAGATGTTACAAAAAGAGTTTATGATGATTCTGGATATGCAATTGCAGGAGATGAACAGGATTTCATATTTATAGAGAAACTGAAATCTGCTTTTAAACAAGATGTTGGATTTGAATGGATTGATTTATTGGATGTAATGAATTGTTTACAACGTTTTATATCAGAGCAACATGTTATTGAGGTAAGACCGAATGTATATTTTGGGAAATATGAAAATGTAGTAAATAATATCGTGCAAGAAATGGGGGATAAAATAAATAGGATTGACGTTGAAAACATATTAAATTATTTGACTCTTGATTCGGGCGAATTAAAGACATGTAATGGCAAAACAGATTTTTACTTACCAATAGGACAGCGAAAAACGAGGGATAATCGATTTGAAGTTAAGTGTATTTGGATAAAGGAGGATAATATTATATTTTCACCACCGGTTATAAGTGATGTCCAAAAAAGATGGATTGGAGGGTCACTAGATTTTTATTTACCATATGAAAAAGGACTTTCATGTACTAAGAAAATAATAACTGAATGGAAAGCAATGTATGAAAAACGAATAGTATATGATATTTCGGATATATTTAAGAACGCTGGTTTTACATTCATTAAACCCAATTTAGAATTATGCAAAATTGACAAAACCAATAAACACCCTCAATACTTAGGGGATTATGATGTTTTTGTTGTTGATTCCGATAATAAAAATATTTGGATGATAGAATGTAAGGTTATTGAAAAAGTAGGGTCTTTTTATGAGATGTATCGGCAACAAAATAGATTTTTTTACGAACATAAAGAAGATGAAATGTTTCAACGAAGAATCGATTATATGAAAGAACATTATCCTCAAATATTGGAATTCTATGGATTTGATTCGAGTGAAAAGTATACTTTGTGTCCTTATATGGTAATGAATAAGGTTTTGGTATCAAGATATAAGAAACTTGAATTCCCAATTATTAGTTTTTCTGAATTAAGAAATAAAATAGAAGCCTGAAATTTGTATTTTTAATGACAGGTTTTTAATCTTCGAAGTTAGGTGGTGATGATATGATTACATCATTAAATGTTAATAATTTTTTAGGACAAAGAGAATGGAAAGAATTAGAGGGTGACAGAAGGGAAAAAGAAAGTATATGGGAGAAAAATAAAGATTATTTCTTTTCGTATATTAAAAATCACATTAAGAAACGTGATGATTTAGTAATCCTTCATGAAGTTCCATATGTTTATGAAATCTCATATGTATATCGCGGACAAATCAAGTTTAAGCGTAGCAGTGAAGAATGTAAAATATATCTACAGTTGTTAGAATTTTGCAGGAATGAAAATTTATCAATTTTGACACCGCAAAGTAACGAAAAATCATATTTTAGGACAATAGCTATCTGTTTTGAAAAAATATTTGATAACCTTAGTCACAAGGTTAGTTTTGTTGAATACAAAAATAGGGTAATCATTTTGAAGAATAACTTTCTTGGAAAGAATATGGCAGTTGTAGGGGTACATGCTCCTTCATCAAGAGGTATTAAAGAATATTGGGAATCACTACGATTGTTATACCACAATCTAAAAGAAAATAATTATAAAAACATAGTGTTCATAGGTGATTTTAATGTATATAAGCCGGGTTCAATACAAAAGAAGATGTTATTTAGTCTATTAGCAGAAGGAATGGTGGATTTATGGATTGAGAAAGGGTACTCACATACAGAAATGACTTTTGTTAAGGAAACTAGAATTGATTACGCAATTATTTCAGATAGTGGATATAATGAATTCGAAATTTTTAAGGATGATGTAGTGAGAAAAGAAGGATATTCTGATCATTCTGCAATAATGGTTGTACCTATTGATAAATAACAAAGTATTGTACATAGCGGTGTAGCCACAAGGCGATTGCAAAGCGGGAATCACACCCCGCCACCGTATTTGATTTCAGGTTGCCTGGAATCGAGATAATTAAATAAGGTAACCTATCCAGAAATGGATACCTAAGGAACAGCAACAAGCTGTGCTAACTCGGAACATTGTTCCCCAATCACAAGCCTTGCCGCTTTCCAAAGAAAAATCATTTTTTACTCGTCACACCCTTGACACGAGCGGGCACAGGCAAGAGTTTAGCATCAGCATTTGCACTGAGGGAAATGCAACCAAAAAAAATCTTGTTCTTAGTGCATAGGGAACAAATTGCAAAACAAACAATAAAAAGTTATAAAAGAGTATTTGGTAGTACCAAAACATATGGTCTTCTTTCTGGAACTAGTAAAGACAAAAACATGGAAGCTGAATATTTGTTTTCAACAATTCAGATGATGAAAAAACCAGAGATACAGAAACAATTTGCAAAAGATGAATTTGATGTCATTGTTCTTGATGAATGTCATCATGTAGGTTCTGATAGTTATCAACAAACTATGAATTATTTTGAACCAAAATTCTGGATTGGAATGACTGCTACTCCGGATACAAATAATTACGATATTTATGCTTTGTTTAACCATCAAATTGCTTATGAGATTCGCTTGCAGCAGGCTTTAGAAGAAGATTTATTATGTCCATTTCATTATTTTGGAATCACTGATATAGTAATTAATGGCGAATTATCTAATGATAATACTGGAATTCGAAATTTCAGTAATTTAGTTTCTGACGCTAGAGTGGAATATGTTATTCAGAAAGCTGAATATTATGGATATAGTGGAAATCGTGTCAAAGGATTGATATTTTGTAGTAGAAAGGATGAAGCAAAGGAATTATCAGCAAATTTTAACAGACACGGATATCACACAGCAGTATTAACGGGTGAAGATAGTCAAGAAAGACGAGAAATGATTATTGAACAATTGACGGATGACAATAACATTGATAATCAATTGGATTATATTTTTACAGTTGATATATTTAATGAAGGTGTAGATATTCCTGAAATTAATCAGGTTATTATGCTTAGACCAACGCAGTCTCCAGTTGTTTTTATTCAGCAATTAGGAAGAGGATTACGAAAATATGAAGACAAAGAATATGTTGTTATCCTCGACTTCATTGGGAATTATATGAATAACTTTATGATACCGATTGCACTATCAGGAGATAGAACGTACAACAAAGATAATATTAGAAAGTATGTAATTAGTGGGAATAATGTTATACCAGGAGCCTCAACAATACACTTTGATGAAATATCAAAAAACAAGATTTTTAGTTCAATTGATGGAATAAAGGGGATAAAGGAGATAATAAAGCAAAGTTATACAAATCTAAAAAATAGATTAGGAAAAATCCCATATTTATTAGATTTTTATAATGAGGGTGAAGTTGATCCTTTATTAATACTGAGTAATTACAAAACGTATCAGGCATTTCTCAAAACAATGGAAGGTAAAGAACAAAATGGAAAATTAATTGAAAGTGAAATAATAATCTTAGAATATCTTTCGAGAAATATTGTTAGTGGAAAACGGCCACATGAGTTGGAGATATTGCAAGAGTTAATTTCTACAGAAATAGTTTCTAAAGAAAATGTTCAAAATCATATTTCTGAAAAATATGACATTTGTGTTGATATGGATAGTATAGATAATGCAATTTCTGTTTTGGAAGGAAAATTTGTAAGTAAAACAGATGAGTTAGATAAGTACTGTCATATAGATATTGTCCATCAAGATGTGCATGGAACACTTCGAAGATTATCTAGTTTTTATGAAAAATTAAAACATGGGGAATTTTCAAAACAAGTAAATGACTTATTGTTATTAGGACTAAGAAGATATCAGGATAATTATACAAATAAGAATAATTTTAGAGGATACTTTATCTTATATGAAAAGTATTCCAGAAGAGATGTTTGCTTACTGTTAAATTGGGGAAAAGACTATTCTTCGACAATGTATGGAATGAAACGAATAGAAGACAATGTATGCCTTTTTGTTACATACCACAAAGTTAAGAGTGAAGATGAGCAGGAATATGTAAATGGAAAACCTGATTATGCTGATGAATTTTTTAATAATCAAGTATTTATGTGGGATTCACAGATTGGAAAAGGACCTGATAGTTCATATATGAATGATGTCAAAGAGGCAAAAAACAAGCATTTGTTTGTTAAGAAGAGTGATGCTGAAATGGATTATTATTATATGGGGATGTTCGATATTGTAAACATTGAAAAAGGAGAGAAGAAAGATAATTCTGGTAAACTTAAGGATATTGCAAAGGTAGAATTAAGAATGTTTGATTGCGTACGAGAAGATTTGTTAAAATACCTTAAAAGTGTAGAAAAGAATGGAGGAGAAAAGTGAAAACAGTTAATGTTGTTGCAGCAGTGATAAAAGAGGATAACAAAATTTTTGCAACACAACGTGGTTATGGAGAATTGAGCGGAGGATGGGAGTTTCCAGGCGGTAAGATAGAAAAAGGTGAAACACCGGAAGCTGCATTGAAAAGAGAAATAAAGGAAGAACTTGATATAATAATTGAGGTCGGCGAATTGTTGGATACAATTGAATATGATTATCCAACATTTCATTTGTCAATGAATTGTTTCGTATGTAAAATCATGTCTGGAAATTTTGTTCTAAAAGAACATTATGATGCAAAATGGCTTAAAAAAAATGAGTTGAGAAATTTAGATTGGCTACCAGCGGATATAGAATTGATTGATAAAGTTGATGGTTTATTGAAGTGAATAATAATAACATATATGAAATAATTATTTTGCTTTATTGGAATCACTGTATAGATTTGTATTCTGATTCAAGAAAGTTCTTGCCCCAAAAAGTATAGTCCAGAACAAGAAGTGACATATAGAGAAGTGAATAGCAGAATAAACCTAAAACTTGGATACGAAGTATTGAGATAACGCCAGTTCTTGTGATAATCTAGATACAACTTAATAAAAGTGACTACTGAGCCACGGATCCGCATAGAGATTCAACAAGTTTGAATCCGTTATAGGGCATGTTTAAAACTGCAACCTATATCCACGAGATACCAAATTGCCAGAGTAAGATGTTAGTAAAATACTAGCTCTTATTCTGGCATTTTTTTATGTTTAAAAATAGACTTACGAAGTCGTGCTATGAAGCCAAAATAGACCTACAAAGTAGAGATACACAGTTCTAAATGACGTATCATAGTAGTAGAGTTTAAAAGTTATTTGGGTTTTTGTTTGAAAATTTTTACCAAAGAGGGTTAACAAAACCAGATTTTTCGGCAGTAAGTAGAGTGAGATGTTATTTTTAGAAAATTAATTAATTGAAAAAAAAATGTACCAAACTCCATTTAATTTGCATACCTAATTGAGAGGTGTTTTTAGAAGAGCAGGACTACCACTATGAATAGTGAAACTCACTGTTGAATTCTTCTGGTATTTATTAAAATTTGAATAAGGGTTGCGAAAACAGGGTTTTCAATGCCTACCCAGTAGAGAGTTATATTTAATCCAGAATAAGGAGGGATTTTTATGGATAAAAAAATAAACGATGCAGCAGCCACAGTAACAGATAACACAGAATTTCAGTATGGTGAATATAAGGTAACAACGATAATTACTGATGATGGAATATCACTGACAGATGCCCTGGTAGATTACATCGAAAAGATGGCATCTTTGAGGTTTGCCTCATGACAAAATATTTTTTGAGAAAGTCGTTGAGAAAACAAAAATATTATGTTAACATCTAATCAAGTTGAAAGTAATATGCTCCAACATATTATTTGATACGAGTAAGATTTATCTTACTTTAGGACAAATGTATCCGGGGTCCTTGATTAGACTGGCAGTTTCAATACTACAGATAATTAAGGAGTGTAAGATATGAACAAACCAAACAATTCTAAAATCTATAAAGCAGCTATTTACCTTCGTCTTTCCAAAGAAGACGATTCCTTAGGTGATGGCAGTTTCAAATCTGAGAGTAATAGTATTACCAATCAGAGAATGCTTATACGTAATTTCTTAGATAGTGTAAGCGATATTTCCCCAATTATGGAATTTGTTGATGATGGATATTCAGGCAGTAATTTTGACCGCCCGGATTTTCAAAAAATGATTGAAGTAGTCAAAGTAGGTAAAGTGAATTGCGTTATTGTAAAGGACTTTTCACGTTTTGGCAGAGATTTTATTGGCTCAGAACAATTTATGTCAAAGATGTTTCCAGAGCTTGGAATCCGATTTATATCCATAAATGATCATTACGACAGTCTCACCGCTGATATGTGCGAGACTGCTTTAACCATGCCTGTAAAGAATTTAACCTTATCAAGTAAATCATATTTACTTGATAAGGTTATGAGCAAGTAGCGTAAGCGGATTGCGAATATCCACTTTAGTGATGATTCTTACAGCAGGGATATTTCTGTAAAAGTCCGTACCAATCAAAGAATCAAAAGGATAAATGGCGAATATATTGGTTCATTCGCTCCTTTTGGTTATCTTAAAAATCCCCAAAATAAAAACAAATTAATTGTCGATGAGTCAGCGGCTCCTGTAATTAAGGATATATTTTCCATGAAACTAATTGGATTTAGTGCCATGGCTATTGCTGACAAATTAAATGAGAGAGGGATTCTTTCTCCATATGAATATAAAAAATCCATTGGTAATAACTGCTCAGCCGGGTTTAAGAAGAATGCAAAAGCCAAGTGGTGTGCGGCATCGATATTTCGCGTGTTGACGGATGAAGTATATATTGGAAACCTGCTTCAAAGTAAAACAGAGAAAGTGAATTACAAGGTTAAAAAGACTATAAACAAGCCTTCCCAGGAGTGGGTTAGATGCGATGATATTCATGAATCAATTATTTCAAAAGTAGATTTTGAAGCAGTTCAGCTATTGCTAAGAAGAGATACAAAATCAGTAAATAAGGAAAATGCACTTTATATATTTTCTGGAATGTTGTTTTGCGGTGATTGTGGCAAAAGCATGGTTAGAAGGCTGAATCGCTATAAAGAAAAAGAGATTCCTTATTATGTATGCAGTTCCTATAATCGTTCTAAAAGCTGTAGCAGACATAGTATTAAGGAAGAATTGCTGGAAGAAATTGTTTTAGACATGTTGGAAATTCATATTAAGAAAATGGTTGATACGCAGGAGCTTGCAGCAAGAATCAAGGATATTACAGTTGATTATGATCAGGTGCTATTTCAGGACTTAGAAATTGAGAAGATGAAGGAAGAACAGAAGAAGCTTTTGGTTATGAAAAATGCCTTATCCACAGATTTAAGAGATGGAATTATCAATGAAGAGCAGTATCAGAAATATTCCAAAGTCTACGATGACAAGCTTCAAAAACTAAATAAATCAGTACACAGCCAGGAGCAACTGACAAAAGATATCTATGAAAATGGTGCACAGGCAGAGGATCGTTTGAAACGTTTTAAGAAGTTTCTTAATATTGATAAACTAGATCGGATGGCACTTGTTACCTTTGTGGACCGCATATTAATTTTTGAAGATAAAACAATTCAGATTGTTTTTAAATACCAGAATGAATTTGACAAGGCAAAAGTGATTGCAGATTCCTTGGATTTGGAGGTGGTGTAAATGGCAAGAAAATCATGTAGATTTACAGCAATTGAAAAAGAAGATATGTTACCTGTTTGTACTACAGAAAAAGCGGAAATTAAAGTTGCGCTATATGCCAGAATCTCTGTAGATAGGAACGACAAAGCGGAATCTTTGGAAAGTCAGATAGCAATTCTCGAAGAGTTTGTAAAGAAACATCCAGAGATGAATATGGTTAAAACCTATGTGGATTGTGGCAAGAGTGGAACTGATTTTAACAGACCGGAATTCCAGCAGATGATGACTGATGCAAAAGCCAGAATTATCGATTGTATTATCGTAAAGGATTTGTCTAGGCTTGGGCGTAATCAGCTTGAAATAAGTAATTTGATTTATACTATTTTTCCATTTTTGAAGATTCGATTCATTTCTGTGAATGATCATTTTGACACCAATGAAGCTGAAAATGACAATAAATCCATGGAAATAGCCATTAAAAACTTGGTAAATGAAATGTATGCCAAGGACATTTCTAAGAAAATTGCAGTAGCAAGGTATCAGAGTATGAAAAAGGGTAGTTTTACAGGAAGTTATGCCCCATATGGGTATCAGATTGAAGCGGTTGATAGGATACGTAAGATGGTTCCGGATCCTGCTACATCTGAAATTATAAGAAAGATTTTTCATTGGGCGGCAGAGGGATTGGCACTAAGGGATATTGCGCTTAATTTAAATAAAATGAAAGTTACGATTCCAGGGCAATACCAGAAAACGAAGCATCTGTATCTGGAAGAAGGGGATGAAGAGAAGAAATGGTATGTTGGTACTTTATCAAATATTCTTCATAATCCGGCATATATCGGAAACGTGGTACAGAACAAATCATCAAAGAAATTATATGCAAATATTCCTGAAAAACAGAATTCAGAGGATGAATATATTATCTTGGAAGATTTTCATGAAGCCATTATTTCGAAAGAGATTTTTGAGAAGATTAAGGAAAATAATAAGGGGAAAATTGCTTCCAGCAGGTTTAGTTCTAATCGTGGAAAAGATATTAAGGTTCAAGAAAATAAATATAATGGGATATTGTTTTGTGGGGTATGTGGAAAACGGATTCCTCAGATATCAGAGCTTGTAGATAAAACCCATGAGAAAACCGGTAAAACCTCTTTGAAGAGAAAGTATTATTTTACCTGCAATGGACGTTACAGTCTGGAGGAACATCATGCAGGTGGTATCCGAATTGTTGAATCGTTACTTGATGAAATTGTAATGAGAACACTACAGGCCCATGTGGATGCCTATCTGAAAGATAAAAGACCTGTTTTACAGGTAATAGAAAAAGCTGCAAAACAAAGAAGAAAAGGCTTTGAAAGAAAGCTTTCAAAATATCAAGGTAAAATCGGCGAGTTGGATTATCAGGAAACCGAGATTTATGGGGAATATGTATTGAAGACAATTTCTTCTGATGTATATGAAGTTAAGCAGCAGGAAATGCAGCTTATGCGAAATGATTTGTTAGAACAGATTTCTATTCTGGAATCACAGATAACAGAAATGGATAAGAATGAAATGTTATTACGCCGATGGACAAAGGTATTTTTAAAATGCCAGAAAGCACAGAAGGTAACGAAGGAATTGTTGGACCAGATGGTTATGCGGATAGAATTACATCCAGATAAGGAATTGAAGATAACATTTAAATTCCAACAGGACCTGAAGGGGATGATGAAGGTAGAAAAGAAAGTGATCTAGTCAGATTTTTGACAGAAAGGAAGGTATTGAATTATGGAGAATATCGCGATTTATATGAGATTATCAAAGGAAGATGAATATATCAAAGATGAAAGTAACAGTATTACAAGTCAGAGATTAATGTTATTAAACTATGTAAGCGCAGATGAAGATTTAAAGGGAAATAATATTTTGCAATTCGTCGATGATGGATATAGTGGAACAAATTTGAATCGCCCGGGCATGCAGGATATGTTAAAAAGGGTTCGTGAAGAGCAAATCAAGTGTGTCATTGTGAAGGATTTTTCGAGATTTTCCCGTGACCATATTGAACTTGGAAGCCATATTGAACAGATATTTCCTTTCATGGGTGTAAGATTTATTGCAGTAAATGATGGTTATGACAGTAAAGAAACGCTGGGTGGAATTAGTGGACTTAGCGACCAGTTTAAAATGCTTATTTATGATTATTATAGTAAGGACCTGTCGGAAAAAGTTAAGACCTCTATGGCTGCTTTAAAGAAGCAGGGGAAGTTTGTTGGTGGACATGCTCCCTTTGGATATATTAAAGATCCATCTGATAAATCAAAGATATTGGTAGATGATGTAGCAGCAAAGGTTATTAGAAAAATATTTAAAATGGCGCTTGATGGGAACTCCTTATATCAGATTAGTAAGATTTTGAATGAAGAAGGAGTTGTGACTCCGGCTATCTATATGAAACAGGCAGTTGGCAGAGTGGATGGAAATTTTAAGAATCATCCCCAGCAAAACTGGACCGTGAGCAAAGTGAAAAGAATTTTGGATAATGAAATGTATCTTGGAAATATGGTTCAGGGTAAATTAAAGTCAACAGGTGTTGGTTCTAAACGGCAGGTGCATGTTCCTGAAGAAGAATGGATTCGGGTTCCAGGTACACATGAAGCTATAATTTCTAAAGATATGTTTGAGAAGGCTAAGAAAATTAGGGCAGATGGTTTTTATTATGGGGAAAGGAAACATGAATCCCATGTGTTAAAGGGAAAAGTATTCTGTGGTGGATGTGGAAAAAGAATGGTCCATTCTAACCAGGGAAGACCTAAATATGTCTGCAATACCAGGTATTATGGGAGTGGGTATGTGGTTGGGGAAGAAGCTGGTGTAGATGCAGCTGTAGATTTATTTGCTGGACCTGGTGGAGTTGCGAAGGGGGTTGATTTTTCTATTAGCAAATATGAATGTGAGTATACGGATATGATTCGCGATGAGGACCTGGAAGCTATTGTTATTCGTGCTATTGAAGATGCGGAAAAGAGGGCTGTTGATATGGTGGAAGTTAAGAAGATGGCGGACAAGGTGGTATTTGAGAAAAGGAAGGCATTGGAAGATGAGATTAATGGTTTGGATTTAAAGATTGCGGAGATGGATCAGGTCCTGATGGAGATGTATGAGGATTATCGGGAGGAGAAGATTTCCAAGGAGGAATATTTGGAGAGGAAGGTGGAATTGGAAGAAAAAGTATTGGGATTTAAAGAGAAGATACGTTTGTTGGAGGATTCCATTGTCAATGGAATGGAGTTGCAGGTTAAAGATGCGACGGGGTTGGACGTAATGGGGAAGTATTTGAAGGTGGAGAAATTAACGAAGGAGTTAGTGGATGTGGTTGTGGAAAGGGTTGTTGTAGGGAAAGGGAATGTGGTGGAGGTGGTCTTGAAAATACGCATTTGAATAATGAAAATACGGAATATTAAGTTTAAAGTACGTTAAATAAAAATAAAATACATTTAAGTGTTGAAAAAATACGTTTTTGTGGTATGATAATACATATAAAAAGAAAGATGGTGCTAAGTATGTATTATTCAGAAATTAACAAAATAATTGAAGCTGGATTAAATAAAGATGATGATAAAGTAAGAAAATATGCAACGTTGCTTGCAAGTAAGCTAGAAGAAGAAGGTGAAAAAAACGTTAGCTCTAAAATAAATAACATATTAGAAAGTAAAAAACACTCTACTGCTATGATGGATTCGTTAATGGCTCCTCCTGTAGACCAAGAAAGTAGAATGAATATAATTGATATTGATTGTAATAAAAAAGATTTAGAAATTGTTTTGCCAGAGTCTGTGAAAATGAAGTTGAAAGACTTCGAAGATACTATCAAAATCAAGGATAAGATGAGCACACTTGGGTTTGAATTTAATATGTCTTTGTTGTTGTATGGAGCACCTGGATGTGGGAAAACAAGTTTAGCGAGATATATTGCAAATGATTTAGGACTGCCCCTTGTGGTAGCAAGGTTAGATACCTTAGTATCTTCATTACTTGGCAATACAGCCAAAAATATTAGAAGAATATTTGATTATGCCCAAAAGCAACCTTGTGTTCTTTTTTTAGATGAGTTTGATGCAATAGCGAAAGCCAGAGATGATAAGCATGAAATGGGAGAGCTTAAGAGAGCTGTTAACAGCTTGCTTCAAAATATGGATGAATATTGTCAAAATGGAATATTAATCGCAGCTACCAATCATCATGAATTATTGGATGATGCTATATGGAGAAGGTTTCAGAGTGTGATAGAAATACCTAAACCTAGAGAGCAAGAAATAGAGCAAATGATTAATCAGATTTTAGCAAGCCAAGATTTTATTTTGAATGAAGATGTGAAGAAAGCTAAAAATATTATAAATGAAATGCTTGGTTTTTCATATGCTGATATAAAAAGTATTTTACAAAACGTAATAAAGAAAAGACTGATTAATAATAACTTAAAAATCGATTACATTGATGTTTTGGTAGAGATATATTTGTTTAAGAATCATGGAGATTTTACAAAGGAAGAACTTATACAGTTTTTGTGTACTAATGCAATTCCACAAACACAAACAGCTAAGTACTTTGATGTTTCAGTAAGGCAAATAAGAAATGTTGTTGGAAAGAAGGATGAATAATGAATGAAAAAAATTTACCAATAAAGTTTTTTGAAAAGAGAAAAAAATATGACGATAGAGATACTGAAGGAGGGGGAAGCAGTAAAGTACCTTCGTGGGTTTTGAGTGGAGTGGAACTTAAAAATCACGCAGCTAGTTTACAAAATGAAATTAATAATGTTAAACGTGAATTTTCAGCATGGAAATCAGAGGGAAAGAAACTTCCCATGATTATTTCTTCAACAATAAAAGAAGATGCCATTGCAAAGTCGCATAGAAGTAAAATATCAGGTATTTTAGAAAGCGACGGTAAAGATAATATTATTGGTCTTTGGGGTTCAGATAGACTTTTATCATTAGTAACCAATGAGCAATTGTTGAATAATATTTTAAATAATATAAGTGATACGCAAAATATGGCGCAATTAATTTCTTCAATTGAGGAAATTGATGTATTTAGACCTTACATTGAAAGAGATGAACAAGAAAAAGTTTATAAAATAAAATTGATTAATTATAATGATTATGATTTGAATCTTCTTTCAATGATAAATTTCGAGGAAAGTTGTAATAAAAATGGCGTAAATATTCAATCCAAAACAAGATATACACCAGAGTTAATTGTATATAGAATAACAATAGATAACGTGGAACAACTCGATTTATTGGAAGAATTTGAAGGACTTTTTTCAGCTGAGCCAATGGAACAGTTTGAGGTTACATTAGATTGGCTTGATGAAGAAGTTGAGATTGTTATTAAGAAACCCAGGGAAGATATAGAATATCCAATTGTAGGCGTCTTAGATACGGGTATTTCAAAAAATAAGTATTTGGATTCTTGGATTATAGAAAAGAAATTTACAAGTTATCCAGAGGAATATCAAGATAATAAGCATGGGACATTTGTAGCTGGACTAGTAGCCTATGGGGATGAATTAAATGAATCCCAAACAGCAACACTTGATGGAATAAAGATTTTTGATGCTACCGTTTATCCTGATATTAAATGTAGATCAATGCGAATGCGTTATTTTTCTTAATACTGATAATTCTATTACGAAAGACGATATTTTTAGCAAAACAAGTTCGCCTTGGATATATAATGAAATTAAAATGATGGAATTAATTAGGAAAAATACACCAGTGAGATTTCGAAGAAAATTCTTTTCTGAGAAGTATATTGAACATAGAGCGGACATAGAAAATAACTATCAATTCCCGGAGTTTAATTATGATGTAAGTTTAAGCCAGTTAATAAAAATTAATAAAAATTCTTTATTACAATGGAGACAGGAAATAGACACACATCATGTAAATGCACTAGATACTTTTTATGAAATGACAAATGCTATAAAGAGAAAGTAAAGCTGAAGTACATTTGTTGTAAATATAATAATAGGGTATATCAAGCAAATGAAAAGTTTGCTTACAAATATATTTGTTTGAATGTATAGTTTAAATGAAGGCAGGTCCTATCCCTGCCTCTCATTAGAAAAATAACCCACTTTTTCTAACGAACCCAATCGAGATTGAAAAAAATCTCATAAATTTCGTGTCACACCCTTGACACGAGCGGGAACTGGAAAAACATATCTAGCTGCATTTGATGTAAGAAATTATATTTGTTCTTCTAATAAGCCTATAAAATTGCTTTTTTTAGTTCATCGAAAAAGAATTTTACAACAAGCAGAAGAAAGTTTTAAAGATGTAATGGGAGAAGGAATTTCAACAGGCGACTCATCCTGTGATATATATGATGTAGACTTTTTATTTTCAACGACTTCATTGATGTCTAAGGAACATATCTATCAACAATTTGAAAAGAATTATTTTGATTATATTATTGTAGATGAAGCGCATAGAGCTGGTGCGGACGGCTATTTACGTTTCTTAAATTACTTTAATCCTAAATTTTTATTAGGAATGATAGCAACGCCTGAGAGACCAGATGGATTTGATGTATATCAATTATTTGACCATAATATCGCTTATGAAGTTAGATTAAATAAGGCAATGGAAGAAAAACTATTATGCCCATTTCACTATTTTGGGATTACAGAGTTAGAGATAGATGGAAATGTAATTGATGATAGTGACTTTGACGATATATTTCCCTTTTTGGTATCGGAGGAAAGAGTAAAACATATTATTAGTGAAATTAATTTTTATGGATTTAGTGGAGAGCGTGTAAAGGGATTAATGTTTTGTAGAAATATTAAAGAGGCAGATGAATTGTCAAGATTATTTAACCAAAGAGGATATCGGACAGTTTCTATAAATAGTAAAAATGATGTAAACATTGAAGAGTCAATTAATAGATTAGAGCAGGATGAATGGAATAATGGACTGGAATATATATTTACAGTTGATATGTTCAATGAGGGAATTGATATACCGGAGATAAACCAGATTATTATGCTAAGACCTACGCAATCTAATATTGTATTTGTGCAACAGTTAGGAAGAGGACTTCGTAAATCAAAAGATAAAGAGTATGTGGTAGTAATTGATTTTATTGGGAATTATACGAAAATTTTTTTAATACCAATCGCTTTATCGGGAGATAAGACATATAATAAGGATAATATTAGAAGATATGTTAATGAAGGAAATAGAATTATTCCTGGCTGCTCTACAGTAAATTTTGATGAGATTTCTAGAAAAAGGATATTTGATGCTATTGATGCAGCTTCATTTAGTGAAGTAAAGCTAATTAAGGAAGAATATTTTGCATTAAAAAATAAACTTGGACAAATACCTCAAATAAGTGATTTTGATAAGTACGATTCAATTGATATACTACGAATATTTGAAAATAAGAATTTAGGTTCATATCATAAATTTCTTTCAAAATATGATAAAGATTACAATATAATATTATCCGAGAAGCAGAGTGAAATGATTTGTTTTATATCACAGAAGCTTGCTAGTGGAAAAAGAATTCATGAACTCGAATTATTAAAATGATTATTAATTTACAGTAATAGAATTTCGAAACTATATAAAAATTTTATGAGTCAAACATATCAGATTGAAATAATGAAACAGGATGAATTATCAATAAAGAATATGCTGACAAATGAAGTTGCGACAAACATCGGTGGTTAAAATACAATGAAGAAACAAATACCTTCCCCGTATTTATTAATTATGAGAAAAGTGAAAATATAAGTGATTCAATAAAATATGAAGATAGGTTTGTTACGCCTCAAAAGATAATTGCATTATCAAAACAACCAAGAACAGTAACATCTCCGGATATTGTTAAAATATATAATGCAAATAAAACAGATACAAAAATTTATCTTTTTGTTAGAAAAAATAAAGATAATAAGGAATCAAAAGAATTCTACTTTTTAGGTGAAATATATGCTGTAGGTAAACCAAATCCAGTCACAATAGCAGATAAAAATGCAGTTGAAATCACATATAAACTAGAACAAGCAGTAAGAGATGATATTTATGATTATATTACAGGAGTATAAAACTAAGATGAAAACAATAGAAGTAGTGGCAGCAGTTATAAAAGGTAATGGAGAAAATGAGAATAAAATTTTTGCAACCCAACGTGGGTATGGTGAATTTAAAGGCATGTGGGAATTTCCAGGTGGTAAAATGGAACCTAATGAAAGTAGAGAAGATGCACTGAAAAGAGAAATAGAAGAGGAACTTAATACGGAGATTTCGATTTGTGACTTTATTCAGACCATTGAGTATGATTATCCTGAATTTCATCTTACAATGCATTGTTTCTTATGTGAAGTAGTAAGTGGAGAGTTGACATTATTAGAACATGAGGATTCCAAGTGGCTTTCTGCCGATGAGTTACATAGTGTGGATTGGTTACCAGCAGATATTGACGTGTTAGGTAAAGTTGTAGAGTATTTAAATAATTAGCAAAATATGAGTGTAACCAATTAGAGGGTATATCGTAAGCCATTGATTAGACTGGCAGTTTCAATACTACAGATAATCAAGATAGCGTGTTATATTAGGATACCTTGCAAGAAAGGATAAATTGTGAAAATACGAAAAGATTATACCTGCCCACTAGAAATCACACATGATATTATTAAGGGGAAATGGAAAACGATTATTTTATTTCAATTAAAAAATGGATCAAAGTCATTAGCTGAACTTGAACGTGAGATTAATGGAATTAGTCAAAAAATGTTACTAGAGCAATTAAGAGAATTAAGAAATTTTGGAATCGTAGCCAAGGAAAATAGCAAAGGTTATCCATTGCATGTAGAATATTATTTGACCCAAGTACGTGGAATGAAAATTCTTGATGCTTTAAATATTATGCAAGAGGTTGGTATTGATTACTTGATTGAAAATGGAAAAGAAGAAGAACTACGATGTAAAGTATTAAATCAGAGAACTTAAAAAGCGCTAGGTAGAGCTAAGTTTTGGAGATGAATATTTGACAAGGAATAGCACGCAAGTGTTTATTCAATAAAATGTACCCACAAAAAAGTGGGTAATATACAAATGATAAGTGCAGCCTTATAATTAAAAAAAAGATTATAGGAGGCGTTGAACATGAAGAAAACAGCTTTAATTTTAATTGATATTCAAAATATCTATTTTACAGAAGGAACATACTTATTAAATAAGCCTGAGATAGCAGTTGGGAATGCAAGAAAGGTATTAGAACATTTTAGAGAAAACAATTTGCCAATCATTCACATTCAACATAGTTTTGAAAATGTGGGTGACATCGAGAAAAAACAGTATCTTAACTGCATTCATAAAGAAGTGGCGCCAAAAGATGGAGAAGTGGTAATTGGTAAAAAGTATCCTAACTCATTTTTAAATACGGAATTGGAAATGGAATTGAAGAAAAGTCAGGTAGAAGAGTTGGTTATTCTTGGCATGATGAGTCATATGTGTGTCGACACTACGGTTCGCATGTGCCAGAATTATGGATATAAAGTATGTGTAATTGAGGATGCATGTACGACAAAGAAATTGAACTTTCAAAATGAAGAGATAAGTGCTGAGATTGTTCACAAGGTGTTTATGGCTTCACTTGACAACATGTTTGCTAAAGTCATGGGAGTAGATGAATTTTTATTACAAGCAGAGAAATCGAAATAAGTCTACTACGTTAACAAAGTGGCTTCCAGCCATTGATTTGTAAGTGTAGAGTGGTTACCAGCGGATATTGAAGTGCTACATAAAGTTGAAGAGATTTAAAAATGTAAGTACTACCATTTGGAATGTTGTAGATAGATGAACAAACCCTTGATTAGAGTGGCAGTTTCAATACTATAGATAATCAAGGCGTGTAAGATATGAACAAACCAAACAATTCTAAAATCTATAAAGCAGCTATTCACCTTCGTCTTTACAAAGAAGACGATTCCTTAGGTGATGGCGGTTTCAAATCTGAGAGTAATAGTATTACCAATCAGAGCATGCTTATACTTAATTTATTAGATAGTGTAAGCGATATTTCACCAATTATGGAATTTGTCGATGATTCAGTGGCGCCTGTAATAAAGGATAGTTTTTCCATGAAACAAATTGGATTTAGTACTATGGCGATTGCTGACAAATTAAATGAGAGAGGGATTCTTTCTCCTAACGAATATAAAAAATCCATGGAAATTAACTGCTCACCTGGGTTTAAGAAAGAAGAGATACAAAATCAGTAAATAAAGAAAATACACCTTATATATATTCTGGAATGTTGTTTTATGGTGATTGTGGGAAAAGCATGGTTAGAAGGCTGAATAGCTATAAAGACAAAGAGATTCCTTATGATGATAAGCTTCAAAAACTAGATAAATCAGTACACAGCCAGGAGCAGTTGACAAAAGATATCTATGAAAATTTTGCACAGGAAGAGGACCGTTTGAAACGTTTTAAGAAATTTCTTGGTATCGACAAATTGGACCGGATGGCTATTGTTACCTTTGTGGACCGCATATTAATTTTTGAAGATAAAACAATTCAGATTTTTTTTAAATACCAGAATGAATTTGATAAAGCAAAAGTGGTTGTGGATTCGTTAGATTTGGAGGTGGTGTAAATGGCAAGAAAATCAGACCGGTTTATAGTGATTGAAAAAGAAGATATGTTACCTGTTTGCACTACAGAAAATGCAGAAATCAAAGTTGCTTTATATGCCAGAATATGGGTAGATAGGAATGATAAAGCAGAATCTCTGAAAGTCAGATAGCAGTTCTTGAAGAGTTTATTAGTAAGCATCCGGAAATGGAGATGGTTAAAACTTATGTGGATTGTGGCAAGAGTGGAACTGATTTTAACAGACCGGAATTTCAGCAGTTGATGATTGATGCAAAAGCCAAAGTTATCGATTGTATCATTGTAAAAGATATTTCCAGATTAGGACGTAATCAGCTTGAAATCAGCAATTTGATTTATACTATTTTCCCATTTTTGAATATTATGTCATAAAATAAATTTGAAAATGCATTGAAAATATGACAGATATATATTATAATGAATATAGAAACAAATTATAAGTTATAAATGGAGGATTAATTATGACAAACAATGAAAAATTCGATCAAAGAATAAAATTATTGAGAAAAGAAAGCAAATTAACTCAAGAGCAAATGGCAAGCTATTTGAATGTTGATCAAAGTTTAGTCACTAAATTAGAAAATGGAACTAGAAATTTGAATGTAGATTTAATAGAGAAGATCTGTAATTTGTTTGGATGTACAGAAGAATATTTATTGGGAGAATCTGATGAATATATACCTTTAAATTTTGCATTTAGATCCAACAATATTCAAGCAGAAGATTTACAAAGTATAGCAATGATAAATAAGATTGCAATGAATCTACGTTTTATGGATGAGATGTTGAAGGAGGATTAAATTGAAGCAAAATATTGAATTGAATTCATTGGCATTAAAGACCAGAAAAATATTTGGAGAAGATATATATTCACCATTAGATGTATTTGCGAGTGTAAATGGATGGAAGGAAATGAAAATTACAATCGTATATTATCCGTTGTCATCTAGAGTAAGTGGAATGTGTACAAAAGTAAATAATCACATTGTAATTTGTATAAATTCAGGGACATCATATGGAAGGCAACGTTTTACACTTGCACATGAATTGTATCATATACTTTATGAAGATAATCTACAGAGAGTAATATGTGATATGAAATTGGGAGATGATAAAAGTGATTCCGAAAAAGAGGCAGATATGTTTGCATCATATTTACTTGTACCCTATGACGCATTGCAGCAGTATGCTGAAAAGAAGAGCGGTTGGGAACTTGAAGATGTTATTGAAGCAGAGCAGTTTTTCCAAATAAGTCATAAGGCAATGTTGCTAAGATTAATCACTGAAAATTATATTTCAAGAGAGAAATTTGAAGAGTATCAAAAAATTGGCGTTACACGAGAAGCAATTAAATTGGGATATAGTGGAGAACTTTATACTCGATCATCCGAAGATAAAAGTTATTTTACTACAGGTGAATATATAAGAAAAGTTGAATTGATATCGGAAAAAGAATTAATTTCTAATGGAAAAAGAGAAGAAATGCTTCTCGATGCATTTAGAGCAGATATTGTATACAATCTGAATGAAGAAGGGATGGACATGAATGACTAATGAATTGTTTTTTGACACAGATTGTCTATCCGCTTTTTTATGGATTAATGATACAAATTTACTTGATCAGCTTTATGGTGGAAAAATAGTAATTCCAGGACCAGTATATCAAGAATTATCAAATCCAAGTATTCCACATATTAAGAGGCGGGCAGATGCTTTGCTAAATAAAGATGTTGCCTCGGTTAAGCAGATTGATACTGATAAAGCGGAATATAATTTATACCGAACATTAGTAAAAGGAACTAAAACAGAAAAAGCAATTGGAAAAGGTGAAGCTGCAGGGATTGCACTTGCTAAGACTTATGGTGGTATTTTAGCAAGTAACAATTGGAAAGATATAGCATTATACATTGATAAGTATAACTTAAAACATATTGATACAGGGACGATACTTATTGAAGGACTTGAAAAGGGTTTAATTACAGAAGAACAAGGAAATACAGTTTGGGAGCAGATGCTTAATAAAAACAGAATGTTGCCAGAAAAGACTTTTTCAGATTATTTTAAAAGGCATAAAAAGTAGATGTTTAGAGTTTTCTCTTTACATAAAGAAAACCAGACAAATTTGTCTGGATCCCTTTCAAAAGATTATCTAATGACATATTAATTTCGCACATTAAATATATCAAAGGAAAATATCTTTTGCAAGGAGAACTTGCAAAGGAGGTAAATAATATGGCAGTACATCATGGTGGAAAAGTTGGAAAAGCTGGTAAAGCATTAGCAAGTAGGTCATCCAGTAAAAGTTCAAAAAGTAAAGCAGGAACAACATTTTATATAGCGTGAAATGGTTACCAGCAGATATTGAAGTGCTAAATAAAGTAAAAAACATTTACATCATTAATTAAGTAAACATTGTTTTAAGTGGTTACATTTACATATCCCAATCAAAGAATGCTTATAAGCAACTTCTTAGATAGAGCAAGTGACATTTCTGTAAAAGTCCGTACCAATCAAAGAATCAAAAGGATAAATGACGAATATATTGGCTCATTTTCTCCTTTTGGTTATCTTAAAAACCCAAAAAATAAAAACAAATTAATTGTCGAGGATTCAGTGACTCCTGTAATAAAGGACATATTTTCAATAGGGAAGGTAGTGGAGGTTAATATTTTCATCGTTTTCAGCGTTGCTGGAATCGAGAATTGGTAAAATGGAATCATTAAGTGGCGATAAAGAAGGAAATTATTCTTTACGTCTTACGGCTAACTATAGATTGATTGTCGCACCAAACACAAGTGATAGAAGTGTAGAAGGATTAAGGAGTTGCGACACTATTATATTAAAAGGAGTGATGGATTATCATGGCAAAGGAGCAAAAAATAACTGGATTATCCCGTGATTTTATAATACATCCGGGAGAAACACTTGCAGAAGTGTTAGAAGATAGAGAAATGAGCCAAAAAGAATTAGCAATCAGGACTGGAATGACAGAAAAACATGTAAGTACAATAGTAAATGGAGTTAAACCTATTTCAGTTGCATTTGCAAAGAAACTTGAATATGCATTAGGAATTGAGGCAAAATTCTGGATTAATTTACAGTCTAACTATGACAGGGAATTACTTGAATTTGAAGAAATGAATAATATTTTAGAAGAAGAAGTTTCTGTTCTTAAGAACTTAAAAGATGTAATTGAATATTGGAGCGAACTAGGTTGGATGAAAAAAGAAGATAATTCAGCAGCTAAAGTATTAGATTTAAGAAAAATTATGGGTATTAGTGATTTGACGGACATTCCAGAACTAGCTTATAGTGCTGCGTTTAGAGCACAAGTAAAAAACAATAAAGTAGATGCATATGTTGTTTTTGCGTGGCAAAGAATGTGCGAAATGTTAACTCGAGATATTGAAATAGCAGATGAAATTGATGTGGAAAAATTGCGAGAGAAGATTCCTGAGATTAAAAAAGTTATGTTTATGAGTGCAAATGAAGTTCAAAATCAACTAGAAAAGATTTTTGCAGAATGTGGTATTGCTTTTAAAATTGTTAAAAACTTTAGAGGTGCACCAGTACAAGGATTTATCAAGAAAACAGAGGACGATAATCTTGTTCTTTGCATGACAATTAGAAATAGTTTTGCAGATATTTTTTGGTTTACCTTATTTCATGAGATAGCGCATATTATTCATGGTGATACTAAGAATAAATTCATTGATTTTGAATCTGTTTCCGGGGAAATAGAATCAAAGGCGGATAAATTTGCAAGAAATGCTTTGATTCCATTAAGTGAATTCAAACGTTTTGCAGCTCAAGAGGATTTCTCTTTATCAGCAATAGGTGGTTTTGCTGTTGAGTGTGGCGTGAGTACTTTTATTGTGATTGGAAGATTGATGAAGGAAGGTTTAATCGGCTGGGATTGTTACAGTAAAGAACGTATTAGATATAAGTGGGCGTAGGAATAATAAAAAGGAGACTATCTAAGATATGAGTGATACTATAGTAACTAGTGTCTGCTGATTAACCAAAAAAGTATTGATTTTACTGACTTTTAGGCTACTT
>JBGUET010000001.1:0-33991 GCA_041821225.1 Sedimentibacter sp. | reverse complement strand
CTATATTTAATTCATAATCAAATTCATTTCCGTTTATAGTTGATACAATCCCTTTACTTACTCCAAATTTATTCATGGAAGTTATTAACATTTCACATAAACAGTTCCATTGTCCAAATTTCCCAATGTGAGTATGAGAATCTATTATTTCCACTTTACTACCTCCACTTATTATGTTGATTTTCTTTGATTTGTATTTTATATTGTTGCCGTAATATTGTTAAATCCTTTATTGAAGAATTCATTTTTGTTCTTGAAAACTATAGGAATACAAATCAATATACATATACTGGTTGCTAAACCGTAAAACAAAACACCTTCTCTATTTCGAAGAAGTGTGACAGAACCTATATTAACTCCAAAATGAAATAATATCATATACCATAAATTCCCTTTAGTTTTCATATATATCCATGCCATAAAAATCGAAAAACATATTATGATTTTCTGCAAATTTAGGTAACAAATAGCCTCTCCATCCAATTTCTTCAGTAATACATCCGAGTATAGCAAGAACAATTGTAATAACATATCCTGACAAAGTATCTTTCCAAATTATAAATTGATTTCCTATGGAAGATATTATGAGAGATGAAATTAAGATTATAACCACAGGCAAAAATAGAGAGATTAACATCCACAACATATTTTTGAGAGTTTTATCTGAATTCCAATTCATTTTCACCCATGCAGACCAATTGTTTGCTGGTTATATATCATGTCCATAGTCCAGGTAGTTTCAGTTTTTACATATACGAAAACTGTTCCTATTATGATATTTTCCATTTTAACCATCTTTTTCACTATAAGATATTTATTCAAACTACTATTAGGCCGAACTTGAAAATGATGTCTTGTAACTACTAATTACATTGAAATAGCCAATTATATTCAATTCATTTACTAAATTATATATCCTAGACCTATAAATATCAAATTATTGCTAAATTTGTATTTTGAATTTAATTTATCAACTTTTATCGATGAAAAAAAAACAATCATATCAGATTAAATTGATATGATTATTACTTCACGTTAGAGTTTCTAATTATCAAATTTTTTTCAACAACTTCATCTGGATTTCACGTCTGTTTCAAAAAAAGTTCTATCTACTTGCTATTATATTTATCTATATTTTATAAAATCAATTTATATTTCTCCATTATTATATATAAGATATTATCGAGCAAATTCTATTATTTGTTCAGGCTTAATTATTTTTTTACAAAAATTTTCACATAGAGGAATTGGGGACGATAATGAACATATGGACACACGATGCATTTGGTCAATTTTATATGTAACAAAATCATATTGATTATTCAAAGTACTATTTGTATAGAAATAAATTGTTTGATTTGAAAATCTAAATTCCAAAACAGAAAAGGGAATTTGAAGCCCCTTTCCAATAGCTTTTACATAACTTTCCTTTAAAGTCCATAATTTATAAAACAATTCTTCCGGGTTTTCCCTGCAAAGAATTAAATTATTATATTCCATTTTGGTAAAAATATTTTTAGCGACATTTAAGGATAAGGTATCAATTTTTTCTACATCCACTCCTATTTCCCATTTTCCTAATGCACAAACCACCCAATTTCCAGAATGAGATATATTAAAATAAATATTCTTATATTTTTTTAATTTAGGTTTCCCATATTGGTTATACTCAATTTCCAGTTCTTTATCATTGATGTTATACTCTTTTAATAGTGAATATCTTAAAATCAATTCTGCATATATGCAGTGTTTTTTGTCTTTTTCAAAATAATAATTATTTATTTTTTTTTTTCGATCTTTTGAAATTATGTCAAGAAAATCATTCCATGTAGTCGAAGATAATTTAAAGTTTATGTTTATTGCATATATCTTAATCATAGTTTATAATCCTCTTTCTGAATTATTTGTTACCAATAAAAATCAAACTACATATAGAACCTTTAAAATAAAAATGGCTCACCTATTTAAGCAAGCCCTTATCTTCCATCTCTTTTAAGGATGCTTCATACCCATCATTGGTTTCATCCTGAGTCAAAACCCAATCCGTAAATCTCTTAATACCAGTTTTGAAATCAGTCATTGGCTTATATCCTAATAATTTTTCGGTTTTACTGATATCAGCATAGTTATGTCTAATATCACCAACTCTATAGTTGCCAGTTATTTCAATTTTGACATTTTTACCATAAGACAATTCTAATGCTTCGACTACTTCATTAACAGAAGTCATAACCCCGCTTCCAACATTGAAAGATTCATATGTGATATCTTCACGTTCAAGTCCTTCGATTGTAATATTTGCAACATCATCAATGAAAACAAAGTCTCTTGATTCTTTACCATCTTCAAATATGTTGATGTCCTTTCCATTTCTAATTCTTGTAGAAAATATAGAAATAATTCCTGTGTATGGATTTGACAAAGACTGACCAGGTCCATACACATTTTGATAACGAAAAGAAATTGCTGGAATTCCAAGTGAATGACATGTAACCATCACCAATTGCTCTTGAACCTGCTTTGTGATTCCATAAATTGAAGTAGGATGAATTAATGTGTTTTCCTTAGTCTTACATATCTCAACATCTTTTTTACAGATAGTACATTTACACTCAAAATCACCTTTAGCCATATCCTCATCATTTCTTGCTTCAGGATATACTAAATCATGTTCCTTACATCTGTACATTCCTTCACCATAAATAGCCCGTGATGTTGCAATTACTACTCTTTTTATTGAATGTTTTTCATTTGCCAAAATATCCATAAATTTTGCAGTTCCTCCAATATTGCTATCACAGTAATGAAATATTTCATACATAGACTGCCCTGTTCCTGTCTCTGCAGCCAGATGAATTACTGCATTTTGTCCATCAATTGCTCTTTTCCAGTCCTTTGTACTTCGAACGTCCCCTTTAATAAAATCAACTTTTCCTATCAACTTTTTAGGAAGCGATGCATTTTCTCCATGAATTTGTGGTGAAAGATTATCCATAACTCTCACGTTATATCCTTTATCTACTAGTTTCAATGCGATACTGGACCCAATAAATCCGGCTCCACCAGTTATCAATACATTTTTTAGCATTATGTGTCTCTCCTCATATAATAAGTTTAATAGTCAATTTATTAGTATTTCCCAGCAACTAAAATGACTATTCAAAAATTCAATTTTCCTAGCAGTAAGAAAATACTGTTAACATTAGTTAAGTCAACATTTTTCTAACACAAAGACAAAATAACTCCTTGGTGTTATAAGAATTTATTTGTTCTTTTGCTTTTTTTAATCCGTCTTTATATAACCCATTTTTCAATAAATCTTCCACAGCTTTACGAATCTTTCTCTTTTTCATATCCCTGTACTTTAATACCAAACCAACATGTTTTTTTTCCAGTGCATAACACGCTAACATCTGATCTAAATTTGTCGGAGTTGCTAAAACTGGTGTTTCACCTGCTAACGCCTGATACACAGTCCCACCTCCATTACAAATCACAAGGTCGATTTTTTCCATTACTTCAGCAACTGGAAAATAATCACAAACATAAAAATTTGTAGGCAGTTTTTTTTGTGCCATTCTTCCAGTTGTGACAAGAATAATAATAGCATCAATTTTTTTTAACGCTTTGATAATCAATTTCATTTTTTTAACGCTTCCTGTTGACCCTAAAGAACAATATATAATTTTCTTATCTTTGTCTATATCCTTCCACCAAGCAGGCATTGAAATATTTACAAAACCCGTAACCGGTCCAATGTATTTGTTGTTGTTTTGCAAATGCGACGTAGGCGCAATCATTGGGATATCTAGATATAAGTTCATATCCCCACCAGAATACATTTCTTCCATAGTTCTGATTTTGTGAAATCCGTATTTACTACGTAAAGCATTATACCCATAAATAAAATTAGCATTGATTAACGGAAACTTTTTATCAAATATTATCTTCTGCCATTTATAACTTAAAAATTTAGCAAATGAAATATCAGGCATCATTTTTTGAGCTTCCGTGAAAGGGCTCCAATAAGCGTTCTGAATATTTATATATGGTATTTTTGCAATTTTGGATGAAATTCCTAAAGAAATTCGCATATCTCCTACAATTAAATCTGGTTTGTATTCTTTCATTAATTTCAATTCAGAATTTATATAATTCTGCAGTAATTCCTTATCATATACAGAATCATGTTTTTTCAAGTTTGTTTTTTCTTCAAATTCTTCTGCATTCAGACTAGGGATTTCCAGATACTTCACTCCGACAATTTTCTCATAGTCTTTGCTTGTTGCAATTTTATATTCGTATTCTTTTTCATCAAGACAGGATGCCAGAAATAAAGGTCTAATAGTATGTGAAAGTGCGATACCTTCACAGAAAAATAAAATCTTTTTTATAGTAACACCTCCTCCCTCATTTGAGATAAATCATTATTTGCACTTTGTTGTTCCCTATCTACCAGTTATTTTTCTTTAAAAATTTAAATATTGTTTCTTCCCTCTCGTGCTGCTTATCCGAAGTGTATTTTCCTAAATCAAGTTCTGTACCGATTTGTCCGTCTGATAAAAATATCAACCTATTTCCTCTAGCACAAGCCTTTATGTCATGCGTAACCATAACAATTGACTGACCAGATGTATTGATTTGTGTAAGTAGGTCTAATACCTGAACTCCTGCGCTTGAATTTAATGCTCCAGTGGGTTCATCAGCAAAAACTATATTTGGATTCCTAATCAACGCTCTTGCAACGGCAACTCTCTGCTGCTGTCCACCTGACATTTCATTAGGATATTTATCACGTATAGATTCAATATCAAATTTTTTTAAGATTTCTTCTGTATCTTTATTAGCACTCTGTTTAGAATCTACCATATATGCTGGATAGGCAATATTTTCAAATCCCGTTAAATCTGGTAAAAGGTTGCTATTCTGAAAGACAAAAGATATTTCAGAACTATGTACTTTTGCCAGTTCTTTGTCCCTATATTTTACCTGTTTGCCAGCGAGTTCAATTGTTCCATGTGTTGGCTTATCCATATAGCTCAGTGCATAAAGCAAAGTAGACTTTCCTGATCCACTGCTCCCCATGATAACGGTAAAATCTCCTTTATAAATTTCTACATTGATATTCTTTAATACCTTTTGAAAAGTTGAGCCAGTTTTGAAATTCTTACATAAATCTGTTGCTTTAATAATTACTTCTTTCATCTCTATTCCTCCATTAATTCAATTGGCATAATTTTTCTAATGCCTAAACTTATAAGATATGTTAATAGCAATGCTACACATAATATTAATAACACTAATAATGCTATTACCAATCCAGAATACGTAAAGGCATCAATAACCTGTTTTGCTAAGAAACCTTTAGACATAGTAAAATGTATAATAAAAGCAATCAAAACACTAATTCCAACACATAACATATTCTTCCATATATTCTGTCTGATAATGTACCCTGTAGTAAAACCTAATGCTTTCAAAATACCGTATTGTCTATGTTTGTTAGCACTTTCCATCATTAAAACAATACTTATATTTAACATAGCAAAAATTATAAATACTACTATCAGCATGCCAGATATAGCAAGTAGCATATTTCTTGTAGAAACCATCGCATTATCAATTGCAAACCAGTCTGAATCAACTGTTATGCTTCTAAACTTATTTTCTACTTCAACTTTGAAACTATCATAACCTTTTGTATTCTTAAGTGTAATAAATGCAGAAGATGGAGTATACTCTTTATTACATTTCTTCATAGCCTCTGTAGTCATCATAATACCAACATTACCTAGTAATGAATCATACGTACCGGAGATTTTATAGCTCCTTTTTACCCCATTAATTTCAAGATTTACGGTATCCCCAACTTTATGTTCCAATAAAGCAAGTGCTTTATTAGTTACCACAATTTCATTTGTGTTTTTCGGAGCATCCCCCTTAATATTAATTCCAGTAAGCTCTGAAGAAGCATCGTTATATATATTAAATGTAACACTACTTAAACTGTTATCACTGTCATCAGATGTTACTTTTGTAGAATACAGAAGACTGCCATAAACAAATGATTGCACTTTATCATTATCTTTCAGCCAGTTGACAAATTCATCATTAATACTTCCCATCGCATAAGTGTTGTTTTTAGGAATAGCAAACCACAAATTTCCATTATCGTTCATTTTGTAAGATGAATATGCAATCATTGAAAATAATAAGGACAAATACGTAGATAATATAAATACTACCAGAATCAGCAAAGTATTAAGTTTATGCTTAAAAATATCGTTAACAGCCATCTGGAATGGTGTTCTTGCACTTTTAATCAATGAGTGTGAAATTTTTTTACCTGCATTTAAGGACTGTCCCATATTCATAATTTCTACGGCTGATTTTTTTCGAACCTGCTTGAGTGCACCCCTTAATGTTATATATAACAGCAGTATAAACAGAATTATTGAAAATACGCTCATAAAATAGGATACTTGTGTAATCTTAAATCCCTCTGCATATTGGGAACAGTTAATTCCTAGTTTATTTACTATTGGCAATGGAAGGAAAGCACCAATCACCGCCGCAATAATTCCAACAACCATATAACCCTTTATATAAAAACTGCAAATCTGTTTAGAAGTGTAACCAAGGCTTTTGTAAACACCAATTGATTTAAATTCATATAAAATAGTTATTTTTACAATATACCGTATCATTGCCAAAGCGACTAAAAATACGATAAAAGCAGCAATTACTCCAAAGCTTCCTACTGAACTGGCAACACTCATAAAATTCTCAAGTAATTGTGTACGCGAAGCTGTAAATACATAATATTTAAAAGCATCTCTCATTTCCGTAATGTGTTCCTCATCACTATTATTTAAATTAATTGCAAAAATAGTTGCTTCTTTTTCATTGTCAGCTAAAGCTAAATCTTCATATGATACAATTACTGGAGAAAAGGTAAAGCTCGATGTAATCAGAAAGCTTGCTGTATAAATTCCAGAAACCTTCAGTTCCATAGGGTGATCATAATTCAGTGTAATCTTATCCCCAAGTTTGATTCCAGAAGGAGATGCTAGAACTTCCGGTATCCAGACTTCTCCTTTTTTCGGAGCCTTTTCATTGTCCACTGTTTCACGTTTATAAAATTCAGGTGTATTATCAATATTGTCGATGTAAAGCATAACCTGATGCATCATGGAAACATCCTTTTTGTTATACAAAATTGGAACCGATACAGTGGATCCTTTATAGGAATGATAACTTTCAATATTATCCTTAACCGCCTGACTAGATATGTTGTCCATGAGTTTTGAAGTTCCGACCCCCAACATATACACATCTGAACTGTTATTTTCTGTTAACACATTTTGCGAAAAAGTAGAAAACTCCGCTGTAAAAGCAAAACAAAATGAAAATATGCATATTGTAACAAATATTACAATTCCAATTAATGCATATTGTGTTTTTTTCTTTTTAATCTTTTTCTTCCACATTTACATTATTCCTCCCACTATTTTTCCTGTTATGTTATTAATACTTATGATACGCTTAATTATTTCACTTCTTTCCTTTAAGTTTGTACAAAAAAAATGTCCTCCGGCAAACTGCACAATGGTCAAATCTTTTGCAGCATGTTTTTTCCATTTTTCCATTTTTTCTCTTGATGTACTAAAGTCATTCTTACCATAGAAAACTGTAATATCACAGTTAATAGGTTCGGAATATTCTTTATATTTATATTCTTCTAACAATCGAAAATCAGCCTTTAAGATTGGTACAAATATTTTTCTTGCATCATCATTTTCATACAATTGAGCGGGCACGCCACCATATTTTGAAACTTCATTCAAAAAAAGTACATCATCCAGATGTGATACTTTTTTGATATCCATACACAAATCCGGTGGATTTCTCCCAGACAAGAATAACTGACTTGGCAGCTCATCCCCCATACTTAAAAGCTTATAATACAGTTCAAAAGCAATCAGAGAACCCATACTATGTCCATATATATAATATTTACATCCTTGCACTTTTGGGATCATCATCCGATAAATGTCATCTACTGCTTCTTCCACTGTTTCATAAAATGGTTCTCCCATTCTGCTACCACGTCCAGCCAGTTCTAAAAAACAAACTTCCATATAATTTGGGAAATTTTTCTTCCATTCAATATAATTATACACAGACGAACCTGCATAAGGTAACAAAAAAATCTTAGTTTTTATATTAGAAACATCGGCATTCATTCTTTTCATCCCTTCTTTCCTTTCTTTTATTTCTTATATTGTTTAATCAAATCATAGAGATAATTCTGTAATACATTAATGAGTCTGTCTTCCTCGCCAACAGGTCCAAACACTACCATATCCATTGTATTCGTACCGATTTTAATATCAACCGTCCTTGTAATTCCATGAATCTCTTCCAATAGTTTTTCAATTTGGATTTCTGCATTCTGTTCCACTACTTCATTATACATAGCAAGATAATTAAAGTACGGTATTTTCTCCATATGTGGACCTGCCTTTAAAAATGCCTTTAATACCCCAATATAGGATACCAGAATTCCTTTATCAAGCAATAACGTAGACAAGTTTACATTATTATCACTCATCCAGCGGATTCTTTCTTGAACTAGTTCATAGTTCATTTTTCCTTCAAGAGTATCCGTAATTGGCAATACATCTACAAATTCTCCAATGGTATTGTTATAAATATTATTCTCATACTGCCTGTTAACACACAAAATCATAAATGGATAATCGTGAATATCAAAATTATATGCAAGCAATTTTAAAAACAATTTATAAGATATATTCCATAAATCTTTTTTATCAAACTCTTCTGAATTAGCACCAATATCAAGACTGATAATATAATTTGACATCTCCTTCTGGTCTGCTTCTCCAAGTCTTGCACTTGCTTCCGAAAATTCCTTAATTTTTAATGTTTGTACAATATCACTAGTCGTAACTCCATTGGGACCTTTTCTAATTTGTTTTGCATAATCTGTAAAGCTTGTAATATTGTCTTTGGTTCCTTCTATTCCATAATAACGACGCTTTATCTCGCTGCATAAAATTTCACCACTCATAGCATCAAAAATAACATGATTAATCGGAAAATAAACCCAAAAATTCTTTTCACTGTATTTTACAGCAACAATTTTGTGGAGCAGTGTTTTCCCACCCTTTTTTTTGTCCTGTAGTCCATAAAACTTACTTGTCAGGTAATCCCTGACTTCATCTTTAGTATCATTAGAACAGTCCATAAGATTCAAAAACGGAATTTCCAATGCCGACAATTGTTCACAGATATAAAACGTCTTCTTTTCCAGAGTGCTTCTCAGTAAAATTTGAGAATTTATTACTTCCATAATACTCTTGTTCAAAGCATCCATATTAATGTCTTCCTCAAATTTGATAATAGAACCACTCATGATTGTCATATTTCCAACCATTCTGGACTGGCCCGCTGTCAAAGCAAGTTTTTCTTCGATTTTTAGCCCCAGAAACATATTTTCATATTCTTCTAGTCTGGCTGAAAGATACTCTTTTACCTCATAAAAATCGTTAAATACAGGATGTCCTTTTAAAGAACTACCTAAGAATATTTCTTTTTTCGCTTCCACGAATCTAGCAAGCTCCTCAACTGTGTCATACATGTAAATATCACTGATTGACATTTTATATCCGAAAGAATTTAGTCTTGCCCTTAATTTCATCGCCTTAATAGAGTCGCATCCATTTTCTACAAAATGATCTTTAACTCCAATTCTTTCAATTTTAAGAACTTCTGCAACAATATTACACATTTCTATTTCAACTTTATCTGTAGGTGCCACATAATGGATAGACTCTTCTAAAACAAACTCTGGAAGTGTTTTCTTATCTATCTTGCCATTTTTGTTTAAAGCAAATTTTTCCACCTGGATGATAGCATATGGCACCATATATACTGGAATCTTCTTAGTAAGATTCTCTTTCATCTGATGCAAATCAACTTTTTCATCTGATGTGATATATGCATATATTCGTTTATTTCCATCTTCCGAAGTTTTTACAACTGCTACTGCTTCTTTAACCTGTTCAAAGCTTTTACAAGCTGTTTTTATTTCCCCAAGTTCGATTCTATAACCATGTACTTTCTCCTGGTCATCCAAACGTCCCATATAATCAATATTTCCATCCGGCATCCAGCGTACTAGGTCTCCTGTACGATACATATTCCCTGGTGCAACCGGATTTTCAACAAACCTGGCTACAGTTAATTCAGAATGGTTCAAATACCCTTTTCCCACGCCTTTTCCAGCAATGCATAATTCACCTGGCATACCGATGCCACACATCTGATTTCTATTAAATACGTATGCTTTCACGTTCTGCAGTGGTTTCCCAATTGGAGTTTTTTCACGCATGATATCCATAATGCAGCATACGGCAAACGTTGTAGTTTCTGTCGGGCCATAGCCATTTGTAAAAACAACTGGCAGATTTCGTTCCTGATACATTCTTACATATTTATCATTTAACTGTTCCCCTCCTACAAGCATATATTTCATCTCATCAAAAACCGATTCGTCTATACTTAAAATCTGATTGAATAATGATGCCGTAAGAAACATTGTATTTATTTTTTTATCGTGAATAATCATCTTCATTTTTTTTTCATCCATCAATACAGATTTATCAGCAAGACAGACTGTACCACCATTCAATAATGCACCATGAATTTCAAAAGTAGATGCATCAAATGCAATATCACCTGCCTGTAAAATGACAGAATCTTCATTTATCTTAGTGTAATTGCAATTTTTAACTAGATTTATAATATTTATCTGTTGTATCATTGCACCTTTCGGGCGTCCAGTTGTTCCAGATGTATACATAATATAAGCAATATCATCTGCTGAGGTCTTCACTTCCCTCCAGTCTTTTCCTGCCCTCAGTTTTTCTAACGTATCGATAACTGGTACATTCACATCAATCTTTTCTTTTCCCATTACAACAGCTTTTGGATTACAGTCCGAAATAATCTGATTCATTCTCTCTTCCGGGTTATCTAAACTTAGAGGTACATAGGCAGCGCCTGTCATTAATATTCCATAAATTCCTGCAATCACTTCTACACTCTTTTCTGTTACAATTCCTACACAATCATTTTTATTCACACCAAGTTTCTGAAGTTTCCAAGCTATTCCTTTTGCGTTTAGATTCAATTCAGTATACGTAAGAGTTTCATCATTATATTCCACTGCAATTTTGTTCGGATTCTTCTTCACCTGTTCACTAAAATAGTCCATGATATTTTTAGAATAATCCAATGGATTGTCTGTATTATTAAACTCAGTTATTATTTTTTGATAGGCAACATCGTCAATACACGTCAGTTCTGATACTTTACAGTCTGGATTCTCTGCTATAGAACTAAATATTTTACATAATACAGCTGCTATATTCGCAATATCCACTTCTGCATACTCGTTTGGATTATACATAATGTTAAAATTCAGCTGGGCTTCATCCTCATAAAAGTTTACTGTCAACGGATAATTCGTCTCTTCTCTTGCATAATCCTTCTCAATTCCGTCTCTTGCTTCCGTTAAATAATAGTTTTCAAAATTAACAAGTGACTGAATAAGCTTTGTTCCCTGACTGGTCATTGCCTGAATTGCTGACAGCGAGCAATACTCATATTCACTACTCTCAATTCCCTGTACAAATAATTTTTTGCAAAGCTCTATTACTTTACAATCTTCGCTTGTATTTACCCTACATGGAACAGTATTAATAAACAACCCGACGATTTTATCAATTCCTTTAACAGGTGCATCTCTTCCAGATACAACCTTACCAAAAACAACATCCTCAATATAGTTGAATTTTTGAAGCAAAATTCCCCATGCTGCTTCTGCAATATAATTTACTGTAATCTGATTACCATAAGCAATTTGTTTTAGGTGATCGAAGGTTTCCTTAGAAATCTTCCCTTCATATTTCGCCATCTGTGATTCTGTTTGCTTTGGCTTCTCCATCGACTCAATTGATGCTATATTCCCATAATCCGATAAGAAGTGTTTCCAATAATCCAAAACATCCAGTTTGTTTTTAGATTCCATCCACGTAATATAATCGCTATAACTAGAAGCAGATTCTTTTTCCTGGTTTATGATAGAAAGAATTTCATCTTGAGACATACCTTTCTTCAACATATCAATAAATCTAATAAAATCTGCGAATACTAGAGAAATGCACCAGCCATCCATAATAATATGGTGAAAACTAAACATAAACCAGTTTCTCTTTTCACCGAAGGTAACAAAATGAACGCGCATAAGGCTGTCTTTCTGCAAATCAAATCCCCGATTCAAATCTGACTGAATAAAGAAATCCGTTTCTTTCTTTTCATTTCTTCCATACATTGCCTCATATTTTAATTCTATTTTTCTGTCTGCCAAAATTAACTGGCGTGGAACTCCCGTTGAATTTGGCAGTACAAACGCCGTCCGAAGAACCTCATACTTTTGGCAAATCAGGAAAAGGCTCTTTTCAACATTCTCTTCCCTTATTTTCTCCTTAAGCCAGAATGTATTCTGTACATGGTAACTGCTACTCCCTTCATCTAGCAATTTATGATAAATCATACCTTGCTGTAAAGGTGTCAGTGAGTATATTTTCTCAATATTATTATCCATTTCATCCCATCTCCTTTCCTGATAGTCCCTCATATCATCACTAATTAAACATATTCATAATCTCATCAAATTCTTCAATGTCAATATCACTGGATACTGTAATATCAGATTTTGTTTTAACAGATGCTTTTATGTTACAACAGTAATCCATTATTTCAATTAAACTACAATGAAACAATCTAGAAAACTTTTTCATATTTGTATATGAATATTTTTTAGCGTTGAAATTACAAGTAATATGCAATTCATTCTTTAATATTTTTCCATTGAATGCAATATCTGTCATGAATTTGTTTTCATCTGCAATATTTTTTCCTGTATATTTCATCAAATCACAATCAAAACTATCTCTTGAATCAATTTGTCCTAAATAGTTAAATGAAATAATAGGAACTTGATTTTCTTTCAAATTGTCTTTTAATACTCCAAACGCCATTCCGTGATCTGGTATTTCTCGAAATTTTTCTTTCGTCTGAATGATCAAACTGCTTATATCCGAATAATAATCGAACACAACCGGATAACAGTTTGTAAACCATCCAACTGTTCTATCAACATCAATTTTCTTATCAAGGTCATATCTTCCATGTGATTCTAAATACACAGAAAACTCAGTCTGACTTGTCCATTTATATACTGCCATACTTAAGGAAGCCATAAAAATATCATTAATTTCGGTATGATATGCATAATTCACCTTGTGAGTCAGACATTTCGTTTCATCTACTGTAAATCCAATATCAATATCCTCATACCCACTGCCAATACAGTCTTTTTCAGCTTCTATATTCCCCTTGGCTATCCTTAATGCAACATCTTCCCAGTAAGGCTTCTGTATTGTGCATTCTCTACTTTCCCTGTAAGCCTTTAAATGCAGTGCCCAATCTTTAAATGATGCTGTTTTTGCTGGAAGTTTCACTATCTTTCTATCTTTAATCTGTCTTAGGCATAAATCCAGATCATTTAAAAGTATCTGCCAAGAGACTCCGTCAACCGCTAAATGATGAATACAAATCATCAAATAATATCCAGAAGACAAGATGAAATATCCACACCTAATTACCGGACCATGTTCTAAATCAATATGACTTTGCAAATCACTACAGGTTTCTTCAATCAATGGATCAGAAATATCCAGATCATCATAATAAAATGTTTGAAAATCCAGCATGTCCTTTCCATCGTATGGGCGTATACTCAGCTGTTCCCCTGAGCAGACTACTCTTAACATATCATGATATTTAACTAGGTATTTAAGTGCCAGATGTAGTTCCAATTCACAGTTTTCTTCAAACCGAAGCATAATACTTTGATTAAAATAAGCAGGTATACTTAAATTCCATTGGAAGAAATCACGAATCATTGGTGTCTGAATTATTTTTCCTGTCACATCACCCTGTTCGTAACTGTTTTCCTCTGACTTTGTAACATATGGAAGTATGTTTTCTACTACATAGCTTGACATTATATCCTTTGTGGATATTTTGTATCCATATTCTCTTGTTTTTGTAACTATTCGGATTGCTTTGATGGAATCTCCTCCCAATTCAAAAAAATTATCTTTCAATCCAACTTTTTCAATACCAAGTACCTCTTCAAATACATTGCATAGAATCTTTTCCATTTCATTTCTTGGTTTTACATATTCACGGCTGCTTACGGTTTCAATTTCTGGCAAAGCCTTATTATCAATTTTTCCACTTTTCGTAACTGGTATATTTGCAATCTGTCTGATATACGTTGGAATCATATACCCCGGCAGTATTCCTCCAAGTATTTCTCTGACTTCCCCTACTTCTTTTGTTTCATCTGAAACAAAGTAAGCATTAATTGCCTTATCGCCACCCGTATCTTTTCTTACAATCACAGCACATTCTTTCACAAATGGTAATTTTCTCAAGACACTTTCTATCTCACCTAGTTCTACACGATAACCACGAATTTTAACTTGTTCATCCATTCGTCCCATATAAATAATATTTCCATCTGGTGCCCACAGTGCTAAATCACCAGTACGATATAACTTTCCATCACCGAATGCATTATCCACAAACCTCTCATTTGTCAGCTCAGGTTGGTTCAAATAACCTCGTGCTACTCCATCTCCAGCAATACATAATTCACCTGGCACACCAATTCCACAAAGCTTATCCTCAGCAAGTATATATACATTAACATTTGTAATTGGCTTTCCAATCGGTATATTGTCAGGAATAGCCTCATTCCCATCATAAGTCCAATGAGTTGCACAAACTGTATTTTCTGTCGGCCCATATGCATTGATATATAGAGAATCTCTAGCTTTTTCCACGATCAGTTTCCCAGATTCAGAACCAGCGGTTATCAGAATTCGTGGCTGTAAATGTTCCGTTAATATATAATAGTTAGGCGGCAGTGTTGCAACCGTTACATTATTCTTCTGACAATACTTCTCCATTTCTCGTGCATTTTCTGCAAGTGACTTCGGAATAATAACAAGCTTTCCGCCGTTTAACAATGCCATAGTAATTTCCCAGACAGAAGCATCAAAACTATAATTTGCAAATTGCAGTACGTTGTCATCTGAATGAATACCATATTCATTTAGATAATAATATTTCAAATTTACTACTCCATGGTGTTCAACCATAACTCCTTTAGGAATTCCCGTTGTACCTGATGTATAAATCACATATGCCAAATCTGAAGGTATATTTACGTGGCCCGGATTCTCTGTGCAATTAGTACAGTTATTCTTGTCTTCCAAGTCAATTACAGGTATCGTTACTTCCACTTCTGAATGATATACAATGACAACTTTTGCTTTGCTGTCTTCAATGATGTACCTGATTCTTTCTTCTGGATATTTGGGATCAACTGGTATATATGCCCCTCCTGCTTTTAAAATTCCGTAGATTCCAATAATCATTTCCATACTTTTTTCAGCCAAAATTGCCACGCAGTCATCTGGTCCTACTCCAAGTTCACGTAATGCATATGCAAGCTGGTTTACCTGTTTATTCAGTTCTTTATATGTCAGCTGACTATTTTCACAAACAACTGCAACATGTTCTGGAAATATTCTAACCTGTTCCTCAAATAAATCGACTATTGTCTGTTCTCTGTTATAGTCTAACTTTGTATTATTAAACTCGCCTAAAATCATTCTTTGTTCCTTATCGGTTATAACTACAATATTCGAAATTACCATGTTAAGATGATTTGTAACCTGTTCTAGAACCGCTTCATAATGCTGTAATATTAACTTTGCAGTCTGATTTTTGAACAAATCTGTACAATATTCTAGTGCGATATGAAATGAACCGTTTTCTTCCTTCACATTAAATACTAAATCAAATCTAGCAATATTTATATTCTGTCCTGCAACACTTATTTCTACCTCTTTTAACGGCATCTGAACTGTTCCATTGTTCTGAAGCACTAGCATGACATCAAATAACGGATTACGAGACATATCACGTTTTACTTCTACTGCGTCCACTAGTTCCTCAAAAGGATATCCCTGATTTTCATATGCTTTCAGGCAGGTTTCTTTTATTTCATTTAAAAAATTTAGAAATTTTTTATGTTTAACTGGTCTTCCTCTCATTGCAAGGGTATTAGCAAACATACCCAACATTTTTTCCGTATCTCTATGGATTCTTCCACTAATAGGACTTCCTATAACGATGTCTTCCTGTCTACTATACTTGGACAAAAGAACCATTAAAGAGGATAACAACAACATATATTCGGTAGTACCTGTTTCTTTTGCAGCTTGCCTGATTTTTTCTCTTAACTCACTTCCAGTATCCACTTCAACTATGGCACCATTATAACTTTGTTCTTTGGGTCTGACATAATCATATGGCATATCAAGTACAGGAATTTCATCAACAAATTCCTGTAACCAGTACTCCCTTTGGTCTGATAAATTTTGGGCTTCCATCCACTCACTATAGTCCTTGTACTGAAGAACTGGCATTGGAATCGTCTCCCCATTATAAAGATCAGAAAATTCTCCAATGAAATTAATTATACTCATGCCATCCCCTATAATATGATGCATGTCAAGCATCATAAGATAATCATCATCTCTCTTCACAAGTTTAATTCTGATCATTGATGCACAAGAAAAATCAAAGGTTCTCACAAACTTAGTCATCAATTCTTCTTCTGTATCAATCACATTTTCCTCATATTCAAAGTCTGCCTGAGCTGACTGACTAATTCTTTGCACTGCTTCGCCATCAACCAAAAGGAACGTTGTTCTTAAAATCTCATAACGTTTTATCATCTCCTGCAGCGCATATTTAATCTTCTCTGGGTGTACGTCACCAGATAATCTGAGGCTCTGCGGCATATTGTATACAATTCCGTTTTTATCCATTTCACACATAATATAAATTCTTTTTTGTGCAGATGACATATGGTAAAATTCTTTTTCTTTTGCCTTAGGTATAGGTTCATATGTCTGTTCCTTTACCTGCAAAATCTTTTCCGCCAATTTTTCAACTGTGGGATATAGAAATATTTCTTTTTGCGGTATCTGACATCCTGTCTTTTCTGCTATTAGATTAACAAGTCTGGTTGCTCTTAAGGAATGTCCTCCAAGTTCAAAAAAGTTATCCCTTATTCCTGCCTTTTCCACCCCAAGTACCTGTACAAAAACCTTACAAAGCATCTCTTCAATTTCATTACCAGGAGCCACATAGTTCTGTGTATTTGTTACTGAAATTTCTGGTAAGGATTTCCAGTCTATCTTACCACTACGATTAACTGGCATATAATCAATTTTCATTATATGCATTGGAACCATATACTGCGGAAGTGTTTGGCTAATTTGCGCTTTTATTTTTGCAGTATCCAGAACCTGATCTGAAACAATATAGGCTACAAGTACTGAATCCTCGAAAGAATCCTGTTTAGCAATTACGGTACACTCCTTCACTTCGTTTAAATTTCGGATGACACTTTCGATTTCTCCCAGTTCAATCCGAAATCCACGGATTTTAACCTGCTCATCAACTCTTCTTAAATACTCAATGTTTCCATCTGACATCCATCTTGCAAAATCTCCCGAATGATACAGTCTACCCTCACCAAATGGATTCTCGGTAAATTTTTTCTGTGTAAGCTGTTCCTGATTGAGGTATCCCTTTGCAACTCCTGCACCTGCAATGCAAAGTTCACCTGGGATTCCAATTCCACACAGTTTATCTCCGTTCATCATATAAATTTGAGTATTACTGATTGGTTTGCCGATTGGAATGGCACCAGCCTGATCCTTCGTGTATTCCCAATGTGTTGCTAATACGGTATTCTCTGTAGGACCATATGCATTTATATATCTCTGATTATTCATTGATTTCCGAATGATATCTGCATTCGAAGCCGAGCCACCTGTAGTCAGTACTTTTAATCCAGAAATATCTGTCTGTAGATAGTACTGCGGTGGAAGCAATGTAATTGTAATCCCCTTTTGTTTCACATATTTATTAAATTCATTTATATCTGCAATTGCACCTGATGATATCAACACAAGGCATGCTCCATTAAGCAATGCCATTGTCATTTCCCAAACCGATGCATCAAATACAAAATTAGCAAACTGAAGTACTCTGTCATCTTCACTAACCATATAAAGTTTCCTTAAATACGCATTCATAGCTACTACACCACGATGACAAATCATTACTCCTTTCGGCCTTCCAGTCGTTCCTGAAGTATAAATACAATATGCCGTATCTTCCATTGTATTAACATGCATCGGGTTTTCCCATACTTCTTTCCATATAGTTTGGTCTGCCATATCAATCACATCTACATCCGTTTCAACTTCTACCTGGAATACGACTATCACCTTAGGATTACAATCTTTCAACATATACTGGATTCTATCCTTAGGATAGCTTGGATCAATTGGTACATAAGCACCTCCAGCTTTCATAATTCCATAAATTCCAGCTATCATTTCTATACTTCTCACTGCCAATACCGCTACAAAATCATTGGATTTTACGCCAAGTTTACGAAGTTTTTGGGCAATACAGTTTGCTTTTTTATTCAATTCTCCATAAGTTATATCCGTATTTCCGAATGTCACTGCAATATGCTCAGATGACTTTTTTGCCTGTTCCTCAAATAAATCAACAATGGTCTTATTCTGAGAATATAGAAGTGCTGTATCATTAAATTTCCCTAATATAAGTTTTCTTTCCCTGTCCGTAATCATATCAATCTCACAGAGTCTAATTTCCTGATTGTCACAAATCTGATCAATAATACGTTCAAGCCTTTCTCCGATAAGTTCAATAGTCTCTCTCTTGAATAATGCTGTCTGGTACCTTAAATATGCGTCAACCACATCATCATGTTCAAATAGTTCAAAAGTTAGTTCAAATTCTTCCTTCTTAGGTGTATATGTATACTGTTCCAGTTCCAACGGGCCAAAATGACAAACTCTAGAATTAATATTTTCATAAACAAATACAACATTCAATTCATTTTGCGCGGATAGGCCAAGCTTTTGTGCTAACTCATGAAATGGGTAATTTACATTACTGTAAGCATGAAGGCAATAGTCCTTTACCTGTTTAAGCAGTTCCTCATAATATCCAGACGGATCAATACCAACATGAAATGCCAAAGTATTCGTAAACATACCGATATTGTTGTTAAAACCACCTTTATCACGACAGGAAACCGGTACTACTACGGCAAAATCATTCTCTTGAGTCATCTTATTCAATAAAATATTAACGATAGAATAAAAAGCCATAAACAAAGTTACATTATATTTGCTGCAAATCTTTCTTAACTTAAAAATAGTTTCATTAGTAAATGTTTTGATTACAACCTCTCCGCTATAATCGATATTCTGTGTTTTGGGATAATCATAGGGCAGTGGCAACATACATACAGTATTGTCCATGTGCTCCAACCAGAATTTTTCTTCCTTTTTATATGACTCAGTATTGCCATAATTTTTTTCCCACACTGCGAAATCGAAATACTGCTTTTCCAGTACCGGCAATACCTCTTCTGAATAGAAGTACATCAGTTCTTTCGCAAACAAATTCATGGAATATCCATCTGCAACTGTATGATGAAAATGAAAAACAAAAAGCTTTCGATTATCAACCGTATCAATCAAAAGAACTTCTACCAACGGAGGTTCGTCTAGCTTAAATTTACATAAAGAGTCAGAAATAAAATCATCTAGACTGGTATCAACATTCTGACAGAGAGTCTTGATCTTTATTTCATCAACTATATTTTCTTTCTGAAGAAATTCACCATTTTTTAAAAACATGCTTGTTGATAAAATTTTATGGCGCCTTATAATTTCATTCACATATTTCTCAAATCGCGCAATGTCTAGTTCCGAATTAACATAATACGTCCCGACTAAATCAAACGGATCCTCATCTACCATCTCCAACTGAGAATATAACCTTTGCTGTATGGTTGACATTGGAAAGAGCATTTTATCATCCGCACATAAAATCATACTTGATTTACTCTCAGCTTTGTCATTTTTTAATATATTGAGGATCTGATGAATCTGCTCACTCTGATGGTTCAATGCATATAATATCTTATTTACAGTTGGTACTTCATTGGTATCAAAAATCATTGTGTCACATGGCTCCGCACTCATTTCCTGCGGTTTTGCTTCCTGTTCCACACATGCTGCAATTTTCGCAGTTGTATCATATGCTGCGAAAAAGTCTTCAATCGGTATATTGACCCCATATCTGTCTATGATTGCATTTGCTAATGAAATGAAAGAAAATGAATCAAAACCATAGGCAAACAATTTCTTATCTACCTCAATATCTTCCAGTGTGATACCCGAAATTTCACTTACCAATCCCTTTAGAATATCCAGTACATTGTTGCAGCAGTCCTGGATTTGCTGTTTTTCCACACTTTTATTCTCTTCACTTGCCTTTTGGGTACTTGTACCTGGAAAGCAAACAATATCTCGCCAGCATTTCTTTCTCTGGAACGGATAATTGGGCAGAGTTATTATTGGACGCTGTACCGAGTTATGAAAAGCATCCCAATCGATATCAAATCCATTACAGTACAATTTCTGAATACCATGGCAAAAATCATCCATTTCATTTTGCCCACCTCCGAATGATGTAATACAGGAGATAATATTCCACTTATTTTGCATTTTCTTGATTGTTTCGTCATATCCAATAATAAAAACTACCTCTGCATCAGATACCTCTTCCAATTCTGTTTTAAAAATTGCTTTCCCTGTCTGTGCTGCTACTTTAGCAGTTATGTCTTCAAAAGATTCTTTTCCGTTCAGATAGGACGCCGCATAAGTCCCCTCATCTAAACCTATAAATCGACGTGCACAAACCCCCATGCTCTTCCACAGTTCAGTCATGGCACACTGTACAGAAAATAATAACGGCAAACTTATTTCCTCGTTTCCGATTTGTGCTGTTATAGAACTTCCTAAAAGTTCTTGAAAACGATTTTCACATTTATGGTACATCTCAGAAAAAACGGTATATGTATCAATAAACTGAGAAATTCCCTTTTCTTTTAAATCACAACTTCCAGAAAGAATGCAAACTATTTTTCTCCTGGGATTTTTCATATATCCACAATACTTTTTTCGTACATCTTCATCGTTTTTCATACTGTTTAATATATTTTCAAGTTCCTTTTGACTTGATACGCTCACTGCAAATCGATAAGACATAGAACTTCTTGTCATATTGCTGGAGTATATAATATCATCCAAGGAATACTTACTTTCACACAAAAAAGTCCTTAAATCCAAGATAGAATCCTTTAACATCTTTTCCGTAGTTGCTGAAAGTGTTACAATCTTATTCCTCAATTCTTTATTCTGAACCGTTTTTTCTTCTTCAAAGATTTCCTGAACAACTACATGTACAAGTGTTCCGCTTATTCCAAAAGAACTAATTCCAGCTGCACGCCCGCCATTTTCTTTATTCCATTCCATCAGCTTATCCACAACTTTAACTTTTGAATAATCAAAGTTTGGATTTGGATTATCAAAATGTATACTTGCAGGGATCTTGCCATTTTTCATGGAAAGCAGAACTTTAATCAGGCTGGCCATTCCTGATGCTGCTTCCAGATGTCCTATATTGCTTTTGACAGAACCAATAAGTAATGGCTTCTTCTTTTTACTGAACACTTTTCCAAGGGCCTGTCCCTCAATGGAATCCCCTAATACTGTACCTGTTCCATGGGTTTCCACATAATCTATATCATCTGGAGTAAGTCCGGATGTTTCCAATGCATTTTTTATTACCTGATAATCTGAAATTCCATTTGGGGCAAAAAAGCCATTGGACTTACCGTCCTGCTGTATACTTATGCTTTTTACAATTGCTTCCACATGATTATGTTCTGCCTTTGAATCCCCCAAACGTTTCAGTATAACAACACCACAACCTTCGCCACGTCCATATCCATCTGCTGCCTTGTCAAACGTTTTACATCTTCCATCCTGTGCTAACGCATTAATCTGTGATAATCCTATAAAGCCATTTGGTGTAAGTAGTAAGTTTACGCCACCTACGATTGCCATATCGCACTGCTTGTTTTGCAGACTTTGAACTGCCGCATCTAATGCAACTAGAGCTGATGAACATGCGGTATTATATACTACCGCTGGTCCCTTAAAGTCATAGTAATATGCTACTCGTCCTGCTGAAGCATGGACACTATTGCCAATTAGGGAATACGGCGTGATTTTATCCGGTGAATCTGACACAATTTCCGCCATTGCATATTCGCTAGAATCCATCCCAATGAAAACACCAGTTTTACTTCCTTTGATTTTCTCTATATTCAGACCGGAATTCTCAAGAGCTTCCCAAATTACTTCAAAAAGTAATCTATGCTGTGGATCTAAGGAAGCTGCCTCCATCTCATTCATTTCAAAATGTGCATAATCAAACTGCTTTATATCATTTTTTAAAAAAGATGCATATTTTGTATAAGTCTTTCCTTTCTTACCCCTTTCACTATTGTAATATTCCTCATAGGGAAAACGCTTCTCTGGAATCTCTATTACAGCATCGTATCCATGGGCAAGTAGTTCCCAAAACTTTTCTGCATTATTTGCACCACCTGGGAAACGGCAATTATATCCAATAATTGCCACTTCCTCCTTTTTAGATAATTCTACAATTTTCTGATTAAGCAGATTTATCTTATCAATCGCCTTCTTCATGGTCTCTTTATACTTTTCATTTTCGCCAATCATTCCGTTCACCTCATTACTTTAAAAGTTCTTCTAATTCTGTTAACAACTCGTCTACATCTGCTGAATGATTTGGTGTCTGATCTTCCACTTTATTATTCTCAGAACTATCTGTAATCTCTAACACTTCATCCACCAGATACTCCGAAAATGTTACTATAGTTGGATGATTGTAAAATGCTGCAACATTTATATTTACATTAAGCAACTGATTAATTTCTGTACGCATAGAGAAAATCATAAGTGAATCTGCACCAAGCTCTTTAAAAGAGTTATTTCCATCAATAAAAGATACATCATTATATCCCATGATATTCGAACAAATTTCCTTTATTTCATTGGTAAGCAATTCTGTTACCTGCTGTTTATCCATTGTCTCTATTTGTTCCATTATACTGGCTTTACTTTTGGTTTCTTTTTCAGGCTGAGCCTCTACGGATACCAAATCACTTAATAGTTCTTTTACTGTACTGCCACTTGCATTTCTGACGAACTTATTCCAATTAATATCTGCAACAAGTAATAATTCATATGGATTTGCGAAAAAATCACAAATAATTCGATTACCATCCATTTTGGAAATTGGACTTATTCCCATCATTTCCATATTGTTTAATGTTGTTTTGTCAGATGCCATACCTGTCCCTTCCCAAGGGCCCCAACAAAATACAAAACCATTTTTCTTGTGCTGATTTAAAAAAGCAGCAAAGCAGTTCATGAAGTAATTAGCGGCTGCATAATTACTTTGTCCCACATTTCCAATAACAGAAGTAATAGAAGAAAGCATGATAAAGAAATCAAGTTTATCCTGTTTTAAAACTTTATACAGATTTACACAGCCAGTAACCTTTGGGCTTAATACAAATTCGTAATCCTCCCAGGATAAATCCTGAATCATTTTATCTCTAAGCACACCTGCGGCATTTACCACACCTTTAATTTCCGTCATTTCAATGCGAATCCTATCAACTGCTTCTGTTAAACTTTCCAGCTTACAGACATCCGCACAGAATACCTTTACACATACACCCTGAGAATTCCATTCTGCAATTGCATCATTTACTTCCTTGCATGGATTTTTACGACAAAGTACCGCTATATTCTTTACGCCTAAATCAATTAAGGATTTAATATAGGTCATACCTAATAAACCGGTACCACCTATTACCAAATAAGTTCCATCCTCGGTAACTTCAATTTTATTTAATCCAACCTGATTATGTTTAACATATACAGAATGCTTTGTAAGCTTACTTATATAAAATTTTCCTGCTCTCATACATAATTCATGAGCATCTCCATATAGTATTTCATCTGCAGCCATCTTCCAGTCATCAGCACTCATGGTCTCTTCAATATCCAATATACCATGGAAAGAATCTGTTAATTCCATAGCAAAAGATTTTGCAAATCCCCATATCATTGCCTGATTCAAATTTATATTGTCATTCTTATATTGGTTCGCCTGTACAGTTACAAAACACAATGAACATGTCCTCTCAACATGAAGCTGTGAAAATGCATGTGCCAAGTTCACTACATGTTTAAGTGACTCTTCCTTTTCTTCAAAGGTATCTTTGAATGCTCCACAACCATATACAAAAATCACCCGTTTCTTCTGTGCCGATTCCTCAGACACAAGTTCTTTCCATCCTTGCTCCGTAAGTCCGCCAGCAATCACACATCTTACTTTTCTGCCATCTGCCTGCCAATACGTTTTCAAGTTCTCTAAATCCGATTTCTGATCGGAAATCAAAACAATGGAATCATAATCTGCTTTTTTCGCTGCTACTGGTTCATATTTTGCCCAGTCATAGTGATAATATAGCTTACTAAAATCATTTTTAATTCCATTCAGCAAATTTTTTTCAGTGGTGATTTTCGTTATCATGTTATCAATTTGCATAATTAAATCACCAGACTCATTAAAGGCATCTACATCTCCGATTATACTCTGATGTTCGAAAAGAGCATTGGAATTACACCACAGCTTGTCAGAATTTAAATAATTATAAGAAATTCCTGAAACAAAATATGGAATCATTGTTTCCCAATTATTTTCTTTTTCCACAGATACATAACCAGCCTCTAGGATAATGCTTAACATAGTATGGAAAATAGAATCAATTACGCCAGGGTAAATAACATACTTTTCCTTATATGGAATAGACTTCAATGGTTCAATATAGCAGATTCCAGTATTATCTGTACATAAGGATCTTGTGACTCTACGAAATCCGATTCCTAAATCGAACCCGGCATTTACCATAGCACGATATACAATATTCTCCTCGTTTAAATTTTCCTCAATCTTCTGCCATTGTTCTAACTCAAATGGTTTCTTGTTTTTCACATAGGAATCATTTACTTTAATCGTACCTTGTGAATGAATTTCCCATTCTGCATTATCATCAGTTAATGATTTACTTATAATTTTGTATTCACACGTCGTTGACCATGCGTGAGATATGCATATTTGTACTAGGCGTTCATCATTTTCAGTAACAATCAACGGCGAACGCAATTCGATATTCTGAATGGTAATACTCTTAGGATTTCTAATTTCTTTCATAGCACTAATTAGAATAGAAACATATGCAGCTGCTGGTGAAATAGCTGTCTTGTAAATAATGTGTTCACTCATAAAATATGGTACATTACAATTAAATTTTCTCTGGAAAATAATTGTATCATCCATGCAGATTGATTCAATTCTCTGACCAAGCAGTAAATCTGCATTGTCATACTCAACTTCTGCATGTTCTTTCCTATCATACATAATCTCCTTCCAATAACTTGCTCGTTCAAACGGATAATTTGGAAGAAAGTTTGTTCTATTCCATGTTTCTACACCATCAAATATAATTTTATTCCAGTCTATATTTATACCAGAGACATAAAGTTTGGCCAAAGCGTCCATCATCTGTCTTAAATCATCTGTAGTTCTAGTGATTGAACTTGCAAAGGCACGGCTGTTTCCATAAATAAGTCTGCATAATGCTCCTAAAGAATTTGTTGGTCCTACTTCCAACATGAAAACATCTTGTTCATTTTCTATATATGCCATTGAATTATAGAAATCAACCCTATTAAAAATATGATCAGACCAGTAGGAAGCATCTAATATTTCATCTGGATAAACTTCACGAGCATACAGACAAGATATAAACCTAATTTTTGGTCTATGATATTCGATTCTATTTGCAAGTGCTTTGAAATCCTCAGCTGCACTTTTCATTAACGGAGAATGAAATCCATGAGAAACCTTTAATTGACGTACACGAATTCCCATGTTTTCTGCTTTATTACGTATCTTTTCAACTAACTCCTTTTCTCCTGAAATAACACATACTTCTTGTGCATTATGTACAGCAACCACAACACGATCCGAATATTCTCCAATCAGTTTATTCACACAATCAATATCTGCAAAAACTGTTACCATAGTTCCACTGCCTGGTGCTGCATCCATAAGCCTTCCTCTTGCAGAAACCAGTTCTACTGCAGATTCTAATGAAAAAATTCCAGCCTCAACTGCCGCTGCATACTCTCCTATACTATGTCCAATTACCATATCCGGACAGGCTCCATACTTTTCCCAAACTCTGCACAATGAATATTCAATAGAAAAGATCAAAGGCTGTGCATAAATCGTTTTTTCGATTACCTCACTGTCGGCTTGTTCGCCGTAAATCAGTTCAATAAGTGATTTTAAAATATATGGACGGAACATTCCGTCACATTTTAGCATAGCTTCCTTGAAGGTATCATTCGTATCAAATAATTGTCGACACATATCTACATACTGAGACCCCTGACCAGTAAACATGAACACTACTTTTTTTCTCTGTTTTGTAACAGAAGAGAATAAATTGCCAGCTTGTTTCCCATCAATAAGCGCTTTCATTCCATCTAAAAGTTCTTCTTTAGAACCACCTGTCACTGCGACTCTGTAGTTAAAGTCTCCTCTTCCCCTGTCTGCTGTATATAAAATATTTGTTAAATATTCATCCTCATGGCTTTCAATTGTGTCTTTATAGTCTTTTGCTAACTTCTTTATACTTTCCTGAGTTTTGCCAGATATTTTCAATACATATTGAAAATCATGACTGTCAGTTTCTACGACTGGAGAAGTATCCTTCTTTTTATATTCTTCCATAATCACATGGGCATTAGAACCTCCAAAACCAAAGCTGTTGATTCCAGCTCTTCTTACTCTGCCTTCTCCATCCCATTTTGTATTTTTATCTACGACTTCCACATTAGCATCATTCCATGCTATTTCAGGATTTGGTTTGGAATAATGTAAGTCACCTGGAATCATATTATGTCTAAAAGACAACAATACTTTAATTATTGATGCCATACCGGAAGCGGCCTCCAAATGACCTATATTAGATTTTACGGAACCGATTAGTAATGGATGATTTTTTGCCCTTTCTTTGCAATAAGCATCAATAATCGCATTTACTTCAATGGGGTCTCCTAACGGAGTACCAGTACCATGTGCCTCAATATAATCCACATCTTCTGCACAAATCCCGGATTTCTTCAATGTATGTTCAATTATTTTTTTCTGAGACTCTCCCTTTGGTGCAGTCAGTCCATTGCTATTTCCATCTTGATTTAGTCCCGTTGAACAAATCACACCTAAAATATTGTCATTATCTTTTACCGCTTCTGATAATTTCCTTAGAATAATGATACCTGCACCTTCCCCTCTTCCATAACCATCTGCAGTGGCATCAAACGTTTTGCAGTGGCCATCATGAGAAGTGGCCTGCAGTTTTGAAAATGCAATACCAATTGTGGGAGAAAGCATCAGGCTGGAACTACCAACAACTACAACATCAGCATCATTATTTTTGATAGAAGAACAAGCGAGATGGAGTGCAGTCAATACAGAAGAACACGCTGTATCCACAGATAGAGACGGGCCCTCAAATCCAAACATGTAAGAAATTCTTCCGCATGCTGTACTTTTACAGATACCTGTCAAGGAATAGGAGTCAATTTTAGATACATTTCCAGAACTAACAGAAGCCATACCGTACTCATCTGATGCCAATCCTAAAAACACTCCAGTACGTGATCCACTATACTTGCTAATATCCAAGCCTGCATTTTCAAATGCTTCCCAAGTTAGTTCAATCAGTATTCTATGATGCGGGTCAATTTCTGCCACTTCCTTCGGTGATATATTAAAAAACTTTGGATCAAACTGATCAATTGGCACATTTAGAAATCCGCCTTTTTTACAATACATTTTTCCTTCTTCTTTATCATCTGCAGAAAAATATTTTTCTACTTCCCATCTTTCTTCTGGTACATCGCCAATCGCATCCACTCCATGCACTAATAGATTCCAAAACTCTTCCGGACTATTTCCTCCTTGTGGGAAACGACAACTCATTCCAACAATTGCGATACTATCTGAAGAATCATTCTGAGCAAAAACGTTACTTTTCTCAGCCTTTTGAATACTCAGAACAGAATGTATGTATTCCGCCAGGCTATTTACATTTGGATAATTAAAAACAGAAGTAGTTTTTAAATTTATTTTAAACATTTCATTAACTTTTCCAATTAATGTAGGAACATTTACAGAAACAATTCCATACTCCTGAAATGGCCTATTATAATCCGTTATGTTGATATCAAATGTATCCTTAATTACTTGTGCTATACCAAACGCAATCTCACTATCTTCTAATTTACCTATTTCCTTAACTTTAACATTTTCAATTTTATTCATAATCTCATCAAATTCTCCATTATTATATTTTAAACCAAGTTCCAGGCGCTTTACTTTCCCACTTTCATTTCTTGGAATTTCTTTAATTGGAATAATTGTATCAATAAAAATCCCGAATTCTTCAAATATTTTTCCCCTGATTATATTTTTGCATTTTACAAACTCCTTGATGAAATAACTGCTTTTCTGAAAATCGGGACACAGAATAAATGCTCCTATACATTCTATTCCACTTTTGTCAACCACATTGCAGACAATAACATCCTTTAGCAAGCTGCTGGTACTGCTTGCTTTTATTATGTTCTCCAATGCGCTACATTCAAAATTTTCTCCTCCTATGACAACAATATCTTTCACTCTTCCAACAATTCCAAGATGACGACCTTCAATCAAAAATCCCAAATCCCCGGAATCAAACCAGCCATCCTGAAAATTGGCATCTGCAATGATTCCTTGCTTTGTAAAATATCCATTAATAATAGAAGGTCCTTTAATGCAGATACTTCCCACAGTTCCATTCGGCAATTCTTCCCCTTCCTCATTTATAATTTTCACCTCCGTAGAATCTCCAATCGTCGAATAAAGGATATATTCCTGTTTCATACTATTTCCAGAACTTTTTACAACTTCGCCACCATAACTGAGTTCCTTTAACGCCAGCTTATAGAATTCCAAATTCCCATCATTAATACCATACGCAACCAAACAAGTTGCTTCTGACATTCCGTATGTAGTAACAATCGCATTTGGCCTGAATTTATACTTTTTCATAGACTCTGTAAACTTCCTATATAAATCCACGCCCACATGCTCAGCACCTAATGTCATTATTTTTATACAAGACAAATCCCAATCGAAATCAATTTGCTGATTGTTATAAATATTCATAAAATGTTTCAATGCAAATGGCACAGATCCGGTAATTGTAGCTCTCGTTTTATTTATTATTTTTAACCACAATAATGGGTTTTTAACATATATATCTGGTGAAATTATATATTGTGAAATTCCAGCCGCAATTGACATATAATAAAAAATAATCAACCCACCTGAATGTGTTAGTGGTTCCCAATTCACTACAATGTCGTTTTCATTAACATTAAAGCATTTCATTTCATCTTTTAAATTAGCACATAAATTTTTTCTCGTTATTGGTATTCCCTTGGCTTTACCAGTGGAGCCTGATGAAAATTGTATACATACTAAATCTTCACATGAATATTGGTTAAGCTGATAAGTATCTCTAAATTTCTTTTCAGAAAAATGTATTTTTGTAATGTCAAAAATCTTTTTAAAAGCATATTCATTAATTAAAGAATTGTCCGTAACTACACATGGGTTTTGTGAATTAGATATAAACTCATCATCAAATATTCGTTCTAGTCCATATGCAATTGGCATGGCTATAAAATCTCCAATAGCACACGTCCAAAGAGTATAAATAATATTTTCAATATCATCACAATATATAGCGACAACATCCTGTCTTTTTACCCCGTTATCTTTTAAATACTGGTAAAAATAATAACTTTTTACCCATATATCGCGATATGAAATGAATTTTTCTTGTGTTTCTGATAAAATAATTGTAATTCCCTTTTCTGTATTTGCAATATTTTTCATACATTCTGTAATATCAAAATAATCTTTCATAAATGCATCATAGCCTCCATTTATATTTATCTAGTAAACCTCTTTCTAAGCCATATATCTTCATAAATTGGAACTCTTCTCTACAACCTCCATTTCACTAACGGGACTTTTTCCCTATCTTTATCACTCAATTCAATACTTGCTCTACTGTAATCCCTTAGAGATTTCAAAGAATACTTGACCATTTTTTATTATTTCACCTACACTAATATTAATCTTTCCTATCTTGAACTATACTCCAAAAGGTAAACGAAATTAAAAAAATATCCGTATATATTTTAAAGAAGGTTGATTTATAAATATGTCTGAAATCAGCTTAATTTTCTTCATATATTCCCATACATCTATACCTTTTATATCTATCTTCAATAAGATTTTTTTCAGATTTATTAAGCAGTATCGGTAATGTCTTAAATAAAGCATCTTTAATTGATTTTGCGACTTTGTCTACATTCATATGCGCACCACCAATAGGTTCACTTATAATTCTATCAATGATTCCATACTGCTTTAAATCCTGAGCAGTTATTTTCATAATTTTTGCTGCTTCTTCTGCACGACTACTATCCTTCCAAAGTATACTTGCGAATCCTTCCGGTGAAAGAATAGAATATACAGCATATTCTAACATCCAAACTTCATCTGCCACTCCCAGTGCTAGTGCTCCACCACTTCCGCCCTCTCCAATAACAATAGAAATAATAGGAATTTTAAGACTTGATATTTCAAATAGATTACTAGCTATAGCTTCTCCCTGTCCTCTTTCCTCTGCCTCAATTCCACAAAAGGCACCCTGAGTATCTATAAAACATATTACAGGCCTTTTAAATTTTTCAGCCTGCTTCATAAGTCTTAAAGTCTTCCTATAGCCTTCAGGATTGGACATACCAAAGTTCCTTTTAATCCTTTCCTCAATAGTGCTTCCCTTTTGCTGTGCAATAACAGTAACCGCTATACCATTAAACATCGCGATGCCTCCAACTACAGATGCATCTTCTCCAAAATTTCTGTCTCCATGAAACTCTATAAAAGAATCAAATATTCTATCTATAAAATCTAGAGCGCATGGTCTGCTCGGCAATCTAGCGATAGTTCTTTTTTCCCATGGAGTAAATTCTTTATGGGTTAATTCAGCAAGCATTTTTTCTAGTCCTGCCACCCCTCGTAATGACACTATACTACCTCCTCGTATAATGTAGTTGTAAGCATTAATAATCAATCAGTCAGAATAACTACGAATGTTACCACCAATCTCTTATCTAATATCTTCAACTCATAATTTGATTTTATCTTGTCTTAATTTTGATTATTGTCAATTACTATTATTAAATACTGTAAACCAGTTATTCCACAGCAACATAGTTAATCACAAACTAATTATTCGCTTTAACTAGCTGTTCTTATGAATTAAAAGTATTTGTTCCAATGTTTTCTTCAGCTCGCGTCTGGCAATTATTTTATCTATAAATCCATGATCTAACAAAAATTCAGCACTTTGAAATTCTAGAGGAATCTTTTGCTTTATAGTCTGTTCAATTACTCTTTTACCTGCGAATCCAATAAGAGCTTTTGGTTCAGCCAAAATTATATCTCCAAGCATGGCAAAGCTTGCTGTCACCCCACCAGTGGTTGGATCGGTTAATACTGTAATATAAAGTAATCCTTCAGAGTTATGGCGTGAAATCGCAGCGCTCACTTTTGCCATCTGCATGAGTGAAAAAATTCCCTCCTGCATTCTAGCTCCACCAGAAGCTGTAAATATTATAATGGGTAATCTTGCTTTTGTTGCTTTTTCTACTGCTCTAGTTATTTTTTCACCTACAACTGACCCCATACTTCCCATCATAAAAAAACTATCCATAATGGCAATTACCACTTTCTGTCCATATATTTCTCCCTTTCCTGTTATAACTGCTTCGATTAAACCAGTTTTATGTTGCACATATTTTATTTTCTTTTCATAATTAGGAAAAGATAGAGGATTAGCACTTCTCATTTCTTTATCAAACTCTATAAAACTCCCCTCATCTAATATTTGTTTTATCCTATCTAGAGCACAAAGTCTAAAATGTGCATTACACTTTGTGCACACATTTAAATTGTTTTCTAAATCTTTTTTTAATAATGTTTCACCGCACTTAGGGCATATACATTCAGTTACATTGGGTTTAAGTTCACTTTTACTTTCACTCTTAGTTTCATCAATTTCCTTGCATGTTACATTACTACCATAGGTTTCAAAAGAAACTAGATGGACAGAACTTACGATTATATATTTGATTTTATCAAACAATCTTTTTTCCATAATTTCTCACCACTTTATAAATTTAATTCACTTTCATTAGAATTTGAAAATCTATAATTTGTTGTTTAATCCTTCTACAATCTTTGTTAATCCTTCATAATCAAGCAATCCATTATAGGCATATATTTCATCTAATATTTTCATTGGAGCTTCTACATTAGCTTTTATTCGTAATCCACTCTTATAGCTTTAATATCAAAACCAAGTTTGTTATCCCCATCCTCTAATCCTTTTAAGGTTGTCCCTTTTATGTACGTACGCAAAATATCTCTAAGTTTTATTATGATAATTTCGTTCTTATAGTACCTACAATTTGTGGCAAAACAAGCTTCTTCACAATCTCTACTGTTTAACTAAACTCATTTTGTATCTCAAAATTCATCTTTTTATCTTTACACATTTTAAATTATTTGTATTCAATTCAACATAATATTACTTAATACTTTAAATGTAAATTGTGTTATTAGTATACATTAATACTATTATACATATATACGTGTGTCAACCATATTTTTCCATCATATTTCGACAATTTCTCATGTATAATGTCGGAAAAAAAGACTTAGGTGATATTTAATCACCTAAGTCTACTCATTAACAAACTTTTATTTTTATTCATAAAGATATGATAACAATGCTTTCAATTAATCCGAGAATATCATTCCCCGACATAAAATCTTTCCTCTTATTTTGTATGATTTTACTTTAAATGAATCATTGTTTTATTTATTACTGTCATGCAACATAGCATCACTTAATATTAATTAATATTAATTATTTTTAACCAGTCCTTTTCTTCTGTAACCTCAAAAATTGCTTCATCAGGAGTAAGTCCATCTTGTTCATATTTTATAGAGTTATAGAAATCACCTTTGCTTCTAGGATAATTGACATATGAAACAATTTTTTTATCTAAAACGAATATAAGTAAATTATTACCATCATTTATGTCTATATCTGTATTAATTAAGTTTATCCCTTCAATATTTTGTTCTTTTGCATATTCCTCAGGACTAGCATATGGGGTAAGAATATATAATCTATCCCAATCAAAAGTTACAATTTCCTTAAATTCAATTATAATTTTCTCATCATTTTCTTTTTTACTTTCAGCAATAGTTTCTAACTTACTTTTCAAATTATTATTTTCCATGATTTTTTTATGTTGAAACTGTGTAGATATAACTCCTATGCAAATTAATATCATTATAACCACTATACATAGTATCACATCCCTATTTTTCATCTCTATACTCCCTTCTTAACAACACAATATATTACTATAATAATTATAGATAAATCAGGTATATTCAAGATAATTCTCATCTTTTTATG